>NZ_JCACHA010000060.1:0-4200 GCF_059503625.1 Skermanella sp. | reverse complement strand
AAATATGTAAGAAATTATTTATGCAACCCCAGAGGTTTTGCTAAGCCCAAATCTGCACTTGATATCGGATGGCGCTAAACAACTCTATGTCCAGCGCTTCCATATAGCCAGCCGACCATGACAGGGGTTAGGTTCAGACGGGATCATGAAATCAATCCAGGATCACATTCGTAGCCGCCTGGTGTCTTTGTACCCAAGGTTGAAACGCTTCGGGATCAGCTTGACCGAGTCAGAGGATAGTGCAGACGATTTGGTTCAACATGCCTGCGAACGTGCGCTTGAGCGATCCGACCAATGGACACCGGGAACGCGTCTTGACAGCTGGTTGTACTCAATCATGTATCATGCCTGGATTGATGAACAGCGCAGTGCTTTCAACAAAAACAGTGCCCCTCTTGAAGATGCGCTCAATGTTGAAAGCGACAAGGGCACAACGGTGGCCGAAAACCTGCTGATGCTTGATGACGTCTATCAGGCCCTGCTTCAGCTGCCAGAGGATCAGCGCATCGTGCTTACCCTAGTGTGCATTGACGGCATGAGTTATAAGGAGGCTGCCGAAATACTCAGTATCAGCATTGGCACTGTCATGAGCCGGGTATCCCGGGGACGGTTTTCTCTAGCCAAGCGGCTCGGACAATCTCCATGGCAGCCCAGTGATATTGTGAAGTTGCGGTGACGATGATGATTGTCGATGATGCATTCCTGGCTGCTTACGTTGATGGGGAACTGAACTCCGCCCAGCTTGCTGATGTTGAGAAACTTCTTGCCCGAAGTGAGGAAGCACGCCGGAAAGTCAAAGAACTGCGCGATGTGACCGCTCGGTTGCGCACCAGCTGTGCGGCGCAGCGTTTCATGCCGGTGCCTGAGAGGTTTTTGGCACTGGCATCCTCCAGTTCACCCGCTCAAGAAAGACAAAGACGCTGGCAGATCTTTTCGAGGTTCCGATGGGTGCGCCAAGCGCTGGCTGCGTCATTCCTGCTTTTGGCGGTTGCAGGTGCTAACTATGGCTATTATGCACTACGGTCACAGCAGGGCAGCGCGAGTGCAACCGACGAACTGCTTAAGGAGCTTGCGGAGTATCATGTCATATACGCACGTGAGACGGAGCACTTGGTAGAAGTGCCTGCAACCCGCAAAGCGCACATCGAGGAGTGGTTGGGTAACCGATTAAACCGAAAGTTGACTGTTCCGGATCTGACGCGAGATGGGCTGGAATTCATCGGCGCGCGAATGCTGGTCATGGAAGGGCACCCTGTTGCACAGTTGATCTATAAACATGATGATGAACCCCCGGTTGCATTGTGCATCACGTTGAGTGAACTAAGAAAAAGCTCCTTCTCTGTTGATAAGCACCAGGGCCTCGTTGTCGGTCACTGGAATGAGGATGGGTACATTTTTGTGGTGGTTGGCGCCTTGCCCATCGGTAACGTTCGAAACCTGGCCGCTAAAGTCGAAGCTCAACTCTCCGGCTCATTTTGAAAAACGAGGGAAATGTACTACAGGCAGGGGCGATCAGTCCCCATCATGAAACCCTATGTGTACGAGTTTTCACTGTGATTATAGTGATATCTCTCATCAAGCACAGGCGTTTTCTCAACTTGAGCTTTCTGCTTCAAACCATTGTTGGATCAAACGAGATATGATCGGTCTTACTAGCACCCCTGCTACGACGACCATGAGATGCCCGTCCTGCCTGGCGCTGTCTCCGCAGCATCCCCACCCGCGCAGCAGCTTCCGGGTCATGGCCCAGGACTTGTTCAATCCGGAGGCGCGCCTCCGGAGGCAGCTCTCCCTTGGTATAAGCCGTCAACGCTTCATCAATAATTGGCAAAGACATGCGATCAACCATGGTGATCCTCCTGTGTGTCTATTCGAGAACTTTGATATCTAAATAACAGGCCCTCAATAGCTCATAGGAACTATAACTACATGTATGCCCTAGTAAGTTGACCTATTATTATGTTATTCGACCATAGATTAGACTCTCACAGTCAGTTTTAGTGGGCATGCAGAGCGCATCGCTTCTAACTGACCTTGCCCCGCCAGACCGGACCAGGTGGTAAGCTTACGAACCACCTGGAGGAAAGATATGACGAAGAAGACGCGCCGCCGGTACACGGCGGAGTTCAAGACAGCGGCGGTTGCCCGGCTGGATGAGCCCGGCCAGACACTGAGCAGTGTCGCCCAGGCCTTCGGTGTGGCGGCGACGCAGGTGAAGACCTGGCGATTGGAGCAGCAGGCTGCCGGATCGGCGGAGGCGGTCGCGCGACGCCGGGCGGAAGCGGCCGAACTGCAGCAGCTGCGGCGCGACAACAAGCGGCTTCAGGAGGAGAACGAGATCCTACGGAAAGCCTCGGCTTTTTTCGCCAGGTGGGCGGAGAAAGCATGAAAGCGAAGCTCGCCTTCATCTCCGCCCACGGCGCTACCTATTCGATCCGCCTGCTGTGCGCTGTTCTGGGAGTGGCGCGCAGCTGGTTCCATGACTGGCAGGCCGGTGGTCAGGCCAGAGCGGCGGAGACCCGCACCGAAGCCGACCTCGTCGGCCAAATCCGCGGCATTTTCCAGGAAAGCGGCGAACGCTATGGGGCTCCGCGCGTCCATGCTGAATTGCTGGCTCAGGGCTTCCGCATCGCCCGCAAGAGGGTCGCCCGCCTCATGCAGGAGAACGGCATTCAGCCACCCCGGCGCAGGAAGCGGCCGCCGATCACGACCGACAGCCGGCACGGCTACGGCATCGCCCCCAACCTGCTCCAGCGTGCCTTCGAGGCGGATCGCCCGAACACGATCTGGCTCGCAGACATTACGTATAGTGCGCCACTGACGAAGGCTGGCTGTACCTGGCCGCCGTCAAGGACATGGCGACCCACGAGATCGTCGGCTGGAGTATGGCCGATCACCTGAGGAGTTCGCTGTGCGAGAACGCCCTGATGATGGCGATCCAGCATCGCGCACCGCCCCGAGGCCTCATTCATCATTCCGACCGCGGCGTTCAATACGCCTGTGGACCGTACCGGAAGATCCTCGACTGCTACGGCATCAAGGCATCCATGAGCCGCAAGGGCGACTGTCTTGAACCCGTTAGGGTCAGCGAAGCTAACATGCACCGATGGAATCGTTCTTCAGCTCGATCAAGACCGAGCTGGTTCATCGAACGCAGTTCCGCACCCGTCGCGAGGCCAAGGCGGCGCTGTTCGAATACATCGAAATCTTCTACAACAGGAAACGCCGACATTCCGGGATCGACTACCGGACGCCGGCCCAGGCTCATGCGGAGATGCTGATCCAAGCGGCTGCATGACAAACGTTGCCACTGGTCCGGTCTAGCGGGGCAATGTCAATGCTTGCCGGTGCCAGACAAGGGGCCAGAGCCCCTTTCCATACCGGTATTGCTCAGAACTGAACCTCGACGGCGGCCTCGGCGGAAGGTGTCAGCTCGGTGGCAGTTTGGCCATAGGTCACCGCAATCTTAGCCGGGCACTTGGCCGTTTCATTGGTTCGGCTGGTTTTCCACGTGAAGGAGCGGATCGGCGATCCGGCCATATCGGCATCGAAAACTGCCCTTACACTTGCAACCTGCTAAGGATTAGTGACCGCAGGAAGCCTAATGTCCGAGATATCGGCCTAAGCGGAAGGGCCACGAACGGACTGCTGGCATAAACCTAACGGCACAAACCGAGTCAGCATCCGTACCAGGCACATAGGACCATTTATCCACGATAAAGTGTTAATTTTACCTTTATTTCATCTGGAATATCATACATTGTTTCTCCAACGCAGCAACGAACGCGCCACAGCCTATCAAGCCGGATCACGCGGTCGTTCGATCAACAGCGCTTTGGAGAGTTCGTTATGACACCGATACGCACTATTCTGATCGAAACCAACCGCCTGTTCCGCGAAGGCCTGAAGCATCTGCTTGCCGATACCCATTTCGCGGTCGAGGCAGAGTTCAGCACGATTGAGCAGGCTGTTGGAGGTGTGGGTTCTTCCGGGTTGGTCATCACCAGCGAGGCTGGTAATCTGCACCGGATCCGAAGCGCCTACCCTGAAACCTGCATTGTGGTACTGGCCAACGACCTAGTGGTTGATGCCCTGCGCGACGCCATGACTGCTGGCGTCAATGGTTATCTGATGAAGGACGTCTCGCCGGAAGCCCTGATCCAGTCGTTGGAATTAGTGATGATGGGCGAAAAGGTGTTC
>NZ_JCACHA010000059.1:0-4206 GCF_059503625.1 Skermanella sp. | reverse complement strand
CGGCCGAACTGGCCGGCACCGCCGCCGAGTGCCTGGAAGCGGGCGCCTCGATGATCCACCTGCATGTGCGCGACGCGGAGGGCCGGCATATACTGGATGCCGACCTGTTCCGGGCCGCGACCGTGGCCGTGCGCCGGGCCGTCGGCGACCGCATGGTGATCCAGGCGACGACCGAGGCGGTCGGGCGCTACACGGCGGCGGAACAGATGGCCCTGGTCCGCGACCTGCGTCCGGAAGCAGCCTCAATGGCGCTCCGCGAACTGGTGCCGGACGCGGCGGCCGAGCCGGGCGCAGCATCGTTCTACGCGTGGTGCGCCAGAGAGCGGATCATGGTCCAGCATATCCTGTACGACGATGCCGACGCGGTGCGGCTGAAGCACCTGCATGCCACGGGCGTCATCCCCGACGGCATGAGGTCGGTCCTGTTCGTACTGGGACGCTATCGGGCGGACCAGCAGTCCACCCCCGCCGACCTGATCCCCTTCCTGGCCGCGAAGGACCCTGCCTGGGACTGGATGATGTGCGCCTTCGGACGGCAGGAGCACGACTGCGCCGTGGCGGTGGCCCTGCTGGGAGGCGATTCCCGCATCGGGTTCGAGAACAACCGCACTGCCCGGACCGGCGGCACCGCCGCCGGCAATGCCGGCCAGATCGCCGAACTGGCGGCCACGCTGCGCGGCTTCGGCAGGAGGACAGCCAAGGTGGAAGACTGGAGGCCGGCGGCCTGAACTCGCCTCCGCGCTTGATCCGCCCCCGCCCGCCCGCCATCATGCCTGACAAAAATGGCCAGTGGAGACGCGCCGCATGAAATTCCTTCCCGTGCTTCTGGCGGCCGGCATCGCGGCGACGGCCATGGCTCCCGGCGAGGCAGCCGCTCAGGACCGAGGCCGCATCGTGATCGGCATGCAACTGGAGCCGCCGCACCTGGACCCGACGGCGGGTGCCGCGGCGGCCATCGACGAGGTGACCTACGCCAACCTGTTCGAAAGCCTGACCCGGATCGACGAGCGCGGCGACGTGGTCCCCGGACTGGCGGAGCGGTGGGAGGTTTCCGGCGACGGCCTGACCTATACGTTCCACCTGCGCGGCGGCGTCAAGTACCACGACGGCACGGCGTTCGATTCCGCCGACGTCAGATTCGCCCTGGACCGGGCGCGCGGCGACGGGTCGGTCAATGCCCAGAAAGGCTATTTCGCGGCGATCAAGACGGTCGAGACGCCCGACCCGCTGACGGTCAAGGTCACCCTGGCGCGGCCGGACGGCCAGTTCCTGTTCAACATGGGTTCCAACGACGCCGCCATCGTGGCGCCGGAATCGGCGGAGACCAACAAGCAGCGCCCGGTCGGCACCGGGCCGTTCAAGTTCGACCGCTGGGTGTCGGGCGACCGCGTCGTGCTGGTGCGCAACCCCGACTTCCGCGACCCCGGCACGCCGAAACTGAACGAGGTGGCGTTTCGCTTCATCAGCGACCCGGCGGCGCAGCTGAATGCCGTCAGGTCGGGCGACGTGGACGCATTCCCCAACCTGGGCGCCACCGAATCCCTGCCCATCCTGGAGGTGGACAAGACCTTCTTCGTGAAGGTCGGAACGACCGAGGGCGAGACCGTGCTGGCGCTGAACAACGGCCGGAAGCCGTTCAGCGATGTCCGCGTCCGCCGGGCGCTGGCCCATGCCGTCAACCGCCAGGACGTGATCGACGGCGCGCTGTTCGGCTACGGCACGCCGATCGGCAGCCATTTCGCGCCTCACCGTGCCGGCTACGTCGATCTGACCGGGCTCTATCCCTACGATCCCGCCAGGGCTAAGGACCTGCTGGCCCAGGCCGGCTACCCCAACGGCTTCGACGCCGTGATCCGGCTGCCGCCGCCGGTCTATGCCCGGCGCGGCGGCGAGATCATCGCCGCCCAACTGGCCGCAGTCGGAGTAAGGCTGCGGATCGAGCCGATGGAATGGGCGCCGTGGCTCGAGCAGGTGTTCAAGGGCCGCGACTACGACATGACGATCATCTCCCATGTCGAGCCGCTGGACATCGACATCTACAACCGGTCCGATTACTACTTCAACTATCGCAGCGACCGCTTCGCCGCCGTGATGGACGAGCTGAGCCGTACCGTCGAGCCGGAGCGGCGGGCGGCGCTGTACGGCGATGCGCAGCAGGTGATCGCGGAGGACGGCGTCAACGTCTTCCTGTTCCAGCTTCCCAAGGCAGGCGTCTGGCGCGCCGGCCTGACCGGGTTGTGGGAAAACAGCCCCGTCCCCGCCAACGACGTGACGGCGGGTTCGTGGAAGTGAGCCTGCCCATCCCGGCCGGAGCGCTTTCGAGGCCGGCATGACCGCTTTCCTTGGCCGGCGCCTGCTGACCCTGGGGCTGACCTTGTGGCTGGCGTCCCTGGTCGTGTTCGTGGTGCTGGAAGTGCTGCCCGGCGATCCGGCGCTGCTGATGCTGGGGGTCGATGCGCGGCCCGACACGCTCGCGGCTTTGCGTGCCCGGATGGGGCTGGACCAGCCGGCTCCGGTCCGTTACCTCGCCTGGACGGGCGGCCTGCTGACGGGCAATCTCGGCACCAGCCACACCTACGGCGTCCCGGTGGCGGAGCTGATCCGGGACCGGCTGGCGGTGACAGCTCCGCTGGCGGGGCTGGCGATGCTGGTTTCCACGGCGGCGGCCCTGCCGCTGGGCCTGCTGGCGGCCTCGAAGCGCGGCAGGGCGGCAGATTACGGCGTCATGGCCTTCAGCCAGCTGGGCGTCGCCGTGCCCAATTTCTGGTTCGGCATCCTGCTGGTGCTGTGGTTCTCGATCGGCCTCGGCTGGTTCGACGCGGGGGGATTCCCCGGCTGGTCGGCCGGGATCGGCCCGGCGCTGAAGTCACTCACCCTTCCGGCCCTGACGCTGGGCCTGACCGAAGCCGCCATCCTGGCGCGGGTGACGCGGTCGGCCGTGCTGGACACCCTGGGGGAGGACTATGTGCGCACCGCCCGCGCCAAGGGCCTGAGCCGGGGCGCGGTGATGCGGCGGCACGTGCTGCGCAACGCCCTGATCCCGATCACGACCATCGTCGGCCTCCAGTTCGCCTTCCTGCTGGGCGGGGCCATCGTGGTCGAGAACGTCTTCTTCCTGCCGGGTCTTGGCCGGCTGCTGTTCCAGGCGATCAGCCAGCGCGACCTGATCGTCGTGAAGGACGCCGTCATCGTGCTTGCCGCCATGGTCGTGGCGGTGAACCTGATCGTCGATGTCCTCTACGCCCTGATCGACCCCAGGCCGAAGGCGGCATCCTGATGCGCCGGCACGGCCAGCTTTCCCTCCCCGTCAACCTGATCGCCGGCGCCGTGCTGACGCTGCTGCTGGCCGGCTTGGCGCTGGTCTCGCTGGTCTGGACCCCCTACCCGCCCGAGGCGATGCGGATCGCGATCCGGCTCCAGCCGCCGAGCGCCGCGCACTGGCTGGGCACCGACCATTTCGGGCGCGACATCCTGTCGATGATCATGGCCGGCGCCCGCAACTCGCTGGCCGTGGGAGCGGTCGCCGTAGGAACCGGGATGGCGGTGGGAGTGCCGCTTGGACTGGCGGCGGCATCGTTCGACGGATGGATCGACGAGGCGGTGGGAAGGCTGACCGACCTGACCTTCGCCTTCCCGGCCGTCCTGTCGGCTATCCTGATCACCGCTCTGCTGGGACCGGGAGCGGTCAACGCCATCCTCGCCATCGGCATCTTCAACGTCGCGGTGTTCGCGAGGGTCACGCGCGGCGCCGCCCGTCAGGTAGCCGCGCGGGAATTCGTCCGCGCGGCGGCGGCGCTGGGGCGCGGGCCGGGAGCCGTGACGCTGGTCCATGTATTGCCCAATATCGCCGGCACCCTGATAGTCCAGGCCACGATCTCCTTCGCGGTGGCGATCCTGGCGGAGGCGGGATTGAGCTATCTGGGCCTGGGCATCCAGCCGCCGGCGCCCAGCTGGGGCAAGATGCTGAACGAAGCGCAGACCTTCATGCTGCTGCGGCCGACCCTTGCCATCTTCCCCGGCCTGGTCATCGCGCTGTCCGTGCTGGGGCTGAACCTGCTGGGCGACGGCCTGCGCGACCTGCTGGACCCAAGGCTGAGGACTGGTGTCCGGCACCGCTCGTCTTGAAAGCGGCGGCAGGCGAACTCGGCCGTTCCAAGGCTTCATATGCAAAAAGGCATAATATCACCATAATTAATACTATCTTAT
>NZ_JCACHA010000058.1:0-4212 GCF_059503625.1 Skermanella sp. | reverse complement strand
AGCAGGTAGACATCGAGATAGTCGGTCCCGATCCGCTTCAGGCTACGCTCGCAGGCCTGGATCGCGCTGCGGCGGCCAGCGTTCTGCGGATAGGCCTTGCTGACCAGGAAGCAATCGTCCCGCCGGCCCTTGATCGCCTCGCCCACGACCTCCTCTGCGCCGCCGTCGGCGTACATCTCCGCCGTGTCGATCAGCGTCATGCCGAGGTCCAGTCCCAATTGCAGCGCCTTGACCTCGCGGGGGCGCTCGCCGCGGTCCTCACCCATGAACCAGGTGCCCTGACCCAGAGTGGGGACTTCTCCGTCGCCAAAGGGGATGGTGCGTAGCGGCATGGTGGATCTCCTTCGGGGGTTTCCCGGACGAACACGGCGACCGTGACGGCGGTTCCGGATTTGGACAGGCGGCTTGGGGAATAATGGCCGAACCGATCCGTCTGGAAAAAGTCGAAAGTTTGTTGACGGTCGAACCGAACTGGATAAGCGTAGCGGCCATGGCACTGAGATGGTCAGGTTTGATGGGTTGGAAGCGCGCGGCTATCGCGGCGCTGCTGGCCTGCGTCCTGATCGCCCAAGGCCATTCCGGCGTCTCCCCCACGCTTCAGGCGGGGATGCCGGTTGCCGCCGATGCAGCAGCCTTCGACTCCATGGCGTCGATGTGCCTGCACGACGATATGGCGGCGATGCCGGCGTCCGCCCCTTCGGACGAGCACGAGCGGCATGACGACCGCAGCGGGCACGAGCTCTGCTGCACGCTGCTGTGCGGTCTGGGGTGCCTGACCGGCCCGGCGCTGCTTCCCGGCGTCGCGGCCTTGCCGCCGATCACGCGGGGCGATGCGGCGCTTCGGATCTTCAGCGTTCGGTCCCTGCCTGGAGCAACCGCTTGGCTGCCGGTCGGAGCAAGGGCGCCACCCGTTACGGCCTGATTTCCCAATCGAACGATTCCTTTGGCACACGGAGCCTTGCGGCCGCCGCGCCGACGCGCGTGCGCCCGGCTCCCATCAGGACCGCATATCATGACGGACATCGCCGTTCCGACCATTTCCCGCGCCGCACCGGCGGCGGGGACGGCATCCAGCCTCTACCGGGCTGTCTGGCGCTGGCATTTCTACGCCGGCCTTTTCGCCCTGCCCTTCCTGATCGTCCTCGCAGTGACGGGAGCGCTCTACCTGTTCCACCAGGAGATCGACGGGCTGATCCATGCAGACCTCAAGCGCGTCGAAGCCCAGGCGACGGCGCAGACCGCCCCGTCGGCCATCGTCGCTGCAGCGCTGGACGCCTATCCCGGCACGGCGGCAAAGTACCTGCCGCCGGCAGCGCCGGACGCTTCCGCCGAAGTCGTGGTCAAGACCTCGGCCGGGCCCAAGCTGTCGGTCTTCGTCAACCCCTATGACGGGCGGGTCCTGGGAGACATCCCCGACAAGGGAACGGTCATAGGGATCGTCCGCCAGATCCACAGCCTCGCCTTCTTCGGTCCCGTCGCCAACGGCTTGATCGAGATCGCCGCAGGCTGGGCCATCCTGCTGGTCGCGACCGGCATCTATCTCTGGTGGCCGCGCGGGCAGGCGGGCGGACGGGCGGGAGGCGTCGTGACGGTTCGCGGCACGCCGAAGCGCCGGATGTGGTGGCGGGACGTCCATGCGGTCACGGGGCTGTTCGCCGGCTTCTTCATCCTGTTCCTGGCGGCCACCGGGATGCCGTGGTCGATCGTCTGGGGCAAGTACGTCAACGAGTGGGCCAACGGTTCCAACTTCGGCTATCCGGCCGGCGTCCGCGTCGCCGTCCCCATGTCGGACGAGCACCTGGCCCACACCGGACCGACGACCTGGTCGCTGGAACAGGCCCGCATGCCAGAGTCCGGTCCCGCCAGTGCTGGCGGCGGTCCCATCGGGCTGGACGCCGCCGTCGCCGTCTTCGACCGGCTGGGACTGGCGAAGGGCTATGCCATCGCCCTGCCCGGCGGTCCGACCGGCGTCTATACCGGTTCGGTCTACCCCGACGACCTGTCGCAGCAGCGTGTCGTCCACCTCGACCAGTATTCCGGCAAGCCGCTGATCGACATGAGCTTCGCCGACTACGGTCCGCTCGGCAAAGGCCTGGAATGGGGCGTAAATGTCCACATGGGTCAGGAATACGGGCTGGCCAATCAGCTGGTCATGCTCGCCGTCTGCGCCGCTATCGTCCTGATGTCGGGATCGGCCGGCGTCATGTGGTGGAAGCGGCGGCCACGGGGCAGTTTCGGCGTCCCCCCGGCACCGTCGGACCGGCGCGTCCTTCGCGGCGTCGTCGGCATCCTGGCGGTCGGCGGCGTCGTGTTCCCGCTGGTCGGCGCGTCGCTACTGGTCATGCTGGCGCTGGACACCGCACTGGCACGCAGGAAAGCTTAAAAAACTGCGCAAACGCCGGTCCCGAAAGGTACCGGCGTTTGCGTTCGATACCGTCAAGTCGCAGCCGGCGTGACCCAGATCGTCCAGTTCATTCAGGACATAGCGTCGCAAACCAATCTTTTGGCGCTGAACGCCACGATCGAGGCGGCGCGGGCCGGAGAAGCCGGCAAGGGTTTCGCCGTCGTGGCCGGGGAGGTCAAGAACCTGGCTACGCAGACGTCGAAGGCGACCGAGGAAGTGACGACCAAGGTCGACGCCGTCGTGTCGGCCGCCAACAATGTCGCGTCCCTGATTGCGGAAGTATCGCGCACGATCGAAGCGATCGACGGAGATTCCGGGACGATCGCCCCTGCGGTGACCGAGCAGAGCGCATCCACGTCCGAGATCAGCAGGAACGTCCAGGAAGCGGCGGAAAAGACCAACCATGCCTCGGAAAACATCGGACTCGTCCGCGAAACCACCGACTTCACCAAGGTTGCGGCCTCGCGGTTGCTGGCGGCGGCGTCCGACCTGTCTCTCCAGGCGGAAACGTTGCGCGGCGAGGTCGATCAGTTCCTGGCTGCCATGACGAACGCGGGAGAACGCCGCAGCTTCGAACGCCGGAAGCATGATGCGCCGGTAACGCTGAAGATCGACGGAAAATCCCTGAACGGCTGCATGGTCGATATCTCCGACGGCGGCACGTCTCTGAAGCTGGACGGTGCGTGGCGGGTCGGCATGCAGGCGACCGTCGTGGTCCATGGCGCGGAACTTCCAGGCCGGATCGTCGAGGCCGGCAATGGTCACGTCAGGGTGCAGTTCCTCTTCGACGAGGATACCCATAACAAGGTCATCAGGCTGTTCGACAGAGGACTGGCCGCATAAGGCCACGGGGGAATGGCCGCGTAGGGCCACAGGAACGGATCGCGGCCACGATGGTTGCCGGGGATGACATAGCGTGTTATGGAATGATCGGTCCATAACTCATCCCGGTCCATCGCTGGAGCCTGCCGACATGATCGATCTGCATTACTGGACGACGCCCAACGGGCATAAAGTCACCATCTTCCTTGAAGAATCGGGCCTTCCCTACCGGATCATTCCCGTCAACATCAGCTCGGGCGAGCAGTTCAAGCCGGAATTTCTGAAGATTGCGCCGAACAACCGCATCCCGGCGATCGTCGATCAGGAGCCGGCGGATGGCGGTGAGCCGGTCTCGGTCTTCGAATCGGGAGCTATCCTGATCTATCTCGGCGAAAAGACCGGCAGGTTCCTTCCCACCGACCTGCGGGCACGGGCCGACGTGCTGCAATGGCTGATGTGGCAGATGGGCGGCCTTGGACCCATGGCCGGGCAGAACCACCACTTCGTCCAGTATGCGCCGGAACGCATCCCCTATGCGATGGAACGCTACGTCAAGGAGACCAACCGGCTCTACGGCGTGCTGGACCGCCGTTTGGCCGACCGGCCCTTCGTGGCGGGCGAGTACTCGATCGCGGACATGGCGGCCTATCCCTGGATCGTTCCCTATGAGCGCCAGCAGCAGAACCTGGACGATTTCCCCAACCTGAAGCGCTGGTTCGAAGCCATCCGGGCTCGGCCCGCGGTCGAGCGCGCCTATGCGCGGGCAGCCGAGATCAACTCCCAGCCGACCATGACCGAAGAAGCCAAGAAGATCATGTTCGGCCAGACCGCCGCCAATCTCGGCGGCACCACAAAGTAGGATCAGACGGAAACCGCCACCTCGGTCGTCGCGGCTGCCGGCGGCTGAGCGGCGGCTGCCGGTGCCGCCACCGTCGTCGCGGCGGCTTCCGTCTTTTCGGTGCGGCGCTGGTTGCCTAGGGGTCTTT
>NZ_JCACHA010000057.1:0-4212 GCF_059503625.1 Skermanella sp. | reverse complement strand
CCATTTCCGGCGTCGTCAGGGACCGGATCGCCGCCTTGTCCTCGCGCCCATAGGCGGTCTGGATCTCGCGCAGCAGCTTTTCGAACGCCTCGTAATCGGCAGGACCGATCCCGACGCCGTCGACGCCCTTCGGCGTCTTCGCGGTGCGCGGAGCGGCACCGGCTCCACCATAGCCGCCGCCGGTCTGGCCGTAGCCGGCGGGACCCTGCTCGCGGTTGAGGGGACCGCCGTTGAGCGGGCCACGGTTCATCGGACCGCCGGCGCCCGCCATGGCGGGCTGGTTGCGGCGCTGGAAGAAACGCACCGCCAGCCAGATCAATCCGCCGATCAGGGCGATCTGGAGCAGGAAGCCGAGGATCGAGGCGATGCCGCCCAGACCGCCGAAGAACCCGCCGCCCAGCAGCATGCCGAACAGGCCGGCGCCCAGAAGGCCGCCCGCCAACCCGCCGAAGAAGCCGCGCCGGGCGGGCGCCTGCTGCTGCATGCCGGCGCCCGGAGTGCCGGGACGTGCCGCCGACGGTTGCTCGGTGGCGGAACGCTGCATCGGAGCTGCGGTGCCCGGCGCCGTGTTGGTCGTGGCGGGTGCGTCGTATGTCCTGCTGCCACGGCTGCCCATGCTGCTGCCTTTGCCGGCGCGCGCATCGACCGCGGTCGTGGCGGCAATGGACAGTAGGGCTGCGAGAACGACGACCGTCCGGCTGCGCCGGGATTTATTGTTCTGGGTCATGACCTGTTTCTGTGGTGCCTGCCAGGATGGTTCTCGCCTCTATATAGGGTCGCTTGCGCATTTTTTCAGCGATTATGGCAATCGGGGCGTCATCTATTCCATATCGTGGGGCCGCCGCGCACGCCGCTGATCGTCCAGGGCTTGCAGCGACTGAGCTTTCCGGCGGGTCAGGTCGGCTTGCGCTTCGAAATAGTCCGCGGCTGGATCGCCGATCTCGCCGTAGCCGCGTGCCGGCCTGACGCGCTCGCTGAACGGGTCGCTCATCGTCAGAAGGGGGGCCAGACCGGGGCCGAGCAGGTCGCGGTCATCCGGCAGGGTGGTAAGATCGCTGGAATAGGCGGGTGCGCCCCAGGCATCCCGGAAGGTGTCGTAAGGTGTAACGCCCTGAGCCTGCGCCGGACCGGACGCCGACAGGAGCGAGGCCACCGCGGATACAACGAGCACTGACGCGCGAGGCGCTGCCTGTAACGGAAACTGCATGGACGTCGCTCCTGGAGATGGATCGGGAAACCTGGAGCTTAAGGCCGCCATGCCTTGCCGGGGGCCGGCCCAGCGGAGGTATCTCCGGAGCTTTCCCGCCGCTCTATCGCGGATATACGATCCTGTCGTCATTGAGCAGCCGGAAGTCTTCCCCCGATGGCCCATGACGGCTCAGGACGATGGCGACGCCCCGGTTCCGCAAGGCGTCGAGCGCCTGTCCCGACTCGGCGGCCTCCGGACCGTCTATCGGCAGCAGCCGGTTCAGTTCGGCGATCGTAATGCTCCCGTGCCGTCTGCCGATATCCAGCAGCCGCAGCAAAGGACAGCCGTGAACGACCGATCCCATGATGGATGCTCCGCTTAACCTTGATTAACTTAACCAACATCTACCGAGACGTAAGGTTACTTGGAGGGGCGGCGGCAGAAACGGGCAGCTACTCGGAAAGGTCAGAGCCATGGGGCCGGTCCCAGGCTTTCTTGTCCAGGACCGGACCCATGGCTCGTCAACTCCGGACGCAGTTTCGGCTCGTAAACCGCCGCTCTTTCCTAACCGACGACGCTGTGCAGCGTCGTCGAGAGCACCTTCTTGATCGAGCGCCGGACCCGGCTGGTCAGCTTGCCGTCGAAGGCCTGCTGCCGCTGAAGGCGGGCGGTAGGCTTGTGGCTGTTCCACTCGTACTCGACCGGCACCACGACTTCGTCCATTTCGACCGCGAACACCAGCGAATAGACCTTGCGGGGACCGCGCGACAGGTTGGGGCCGGCCGCGTGAAGGGTCCGGCTGTGGTGGATCGAGACGCCGCCCTTGGGCAGGGGGGCGAAGACCGCTTCGTCGTTGTCGACGTCGACCGCTTCCAGGCCCTCGATACGCTGGTCGTTCTGGTAGTTGCGGTGCGGCAGCATGCCGGTCAGGTGGCTGCCGGGAATGAACTTCAGGCAGCCGTTGTCGGGACTGACCTCCTGAAGGGGGAGCCAGACCGTGATGTTTTCGATCCGGCTGCCGACGCGGTGGAACGCCTGGTCCTGATGCCAGGGCGTCTGCGAATCGGGACGAACAGGCTTGTTGATCCCGTGGTCGAAGGAGAAATGCGCGGTCGGCCCAAGCAGTTGCCGGGCGAGCGCGTCGGCATTGGCCCAGAAACTGGTCCGCAGAAGTTCGGGAGCGTATTTGGTCAGATGGAGCATCTGCGGCAGCTTGAAGTCGCCGTTCTGCTCGGAACCGGCCATGTCGTAGAAATGGCCTTCCTTCCAGCCCGCCCGGACGTCGAACAGGTGCCGGAAGATGCGCTCGATCTCGTCGACTTCCGCGGGATCGATGAATTCCGGAATGCTCAGGTGCCCCTGGTTCCAGAACGTTTCGGCCTGCTGCTTGCTGAGCGTCAGGTGTGGGGTCTGCTTCACCAATTGCCAATGAATATTGAATGGGAGTGTTTTGCCAAGAACCGAGTCCAGCACGGGCACCTCGACCTCCATTAAGGATTTGTCTAAATTTGAAACCTGAGATCGATCCTTTCACATCGGTTGCAGTATTTGGAAATCGAAAGGTGTTCTAACACTTGATGGCGAAACCGGCATTCCGTCCGTCATCACGAGAGCGACGCGGCGATACCACCGCCGCGTCGCTTGTCCTGGTAGTCGTATAATATTCAGATGAGTTTTAAAGGTCCGAAAGCTTAGAACTTATAGCGTAGAGCGGCCGCGAAGATATCGACGCTGCCCTCGGCCATGGCGCGGGTGTTGGTGGACAGCGCCGCCGCGGCCCCGGTCTGGCTCGTGTTTATGTCGGCGTCGTCGATGAAGACGTGGGTATAGGCCACATCCACCGTGAAGCTGTCCGACACGTCGTAGGACAACCCGGCGCTCAGCCAGTAGCGGTCGCCGTCCGGCGTGCGGGTGGACCGGAAGCCATTCACGGTAGGGGTCTCGTCGTAATGGAAACCGCCGCGCACCGTCCAGGCGTCGTCGACCTTGTATTGCGCGCCGACGGCGACGGAGAAGGTGTCCTGGTAGTTCTGGGTCACCACCTGGTCCGCCAGACCGGAGCGCTTGACCCGGATCTCCTTGAAGGTGCTCCAGCCGTACCAGTTGTATTCCGCCATGACCGTCAGGGCCGGCGTCACGTCATGGGCGAACCCGACCGCGATGATATCGGGCAGATTCAGGTCGGCAGTGCCCGGCAGGTTGCTGAGCGAGGCGCCGGCCCGGTTCAACTTGACGTCGCCTTCCAGCGTGTGGTCGATCTTGGACCGGTAATGGATGCCGACCCGCGTGGTCGGGAGCGGCTCGAACAGGATGCCGACATTGTAGCCCGCGGCCCAGTCGTCGCCCTCGACGTTGGAGATGATGTCCGGGCCGGTGCCTGCGAAGATGGCGTTGGTCAGCTTGGCGTCGGCGTACTGGATGTCGATGCCGCCGCCGATCGACACCCAGTCGAGCACCTTGTAGGCGACGCTGGGGGCGATATCGATCGTCAGGAGATCGGTCTCGATCGAGTCGTAGCGGCCGAACCAGTCGGCATTGTACTTGTTCGCCAGACCGAACGGCGCCGAGACGCCAAGCCCGACCCAAAGGTCGCGGTCCATCAATGGATAGGCGAAATAGGCGTTGGGGACGGGTGTCGGATCGTAGGGATTGCCGCCGTCGCTGCCACCGATCGGCCGGGTCACGGCGCCGCCCGGTGTCCTGACCGACGATGACGAACCCCGGTTCTCCAGATCGGTGCGCGGCACCAGCAGATGGGCTCCGGCCGTCGCTTCCGGCCCCAGGAGCCTGGTCATGCCGGCGGGATTGAAGAAGATCGTGCTGGCGTCTTCCGCCATGGCCGACTCGCCGGCGAAGGCGCGGCCCAGCCCGGTGACGCTTTGTTCCTTGATATAGAAGCCGGCCGCGCTCGCCGGCTGCGCGCCGGCAAGCAGCGCCAGAATCGACGTGACGGCCAATGGCCTGACGGACACGAAAAGGGGCCTGGAAACGTCGCCGAAACGCTTCATGGATCATTACCTCCC
>NZ_JCACHA010000056.1:0-4241 GCF_059503625.1 Skermanella sp. | reverse complement strand
CCGCCGCCATCATCGCCAAGCTGGATGCATGCTCCGTGTGAGTCGCTGCACTAGTGGCCACGCCGGCCCGGCTTGCCCCGGCGCCGCGCGATGCCATCCGCCGGCGCCTCCTTGCCAAAGGTTTGATCGAGCCGGCAGCGATCGAGCAGGCAGACAAGAACACGGCCTGGACGGTGAACGGTCTCCCCACATACCACCGCCTGGCCAAGGCAGGTCTGTGTGCTGCCGTTGGAGCCGCGCCGCCGCCAGCTCGGCGCCGTGCCCAACGCCGCGGGGAAGCGGGGTGTGGACTCATACAACGGTCGCCCGCGTCATAGCGCGGGCGTCGATGCCATAAACGTCGTAGCTCGCCTCACGTTGGACCAGCTACCGGCATTCCCAGGCGGCCTAGTCCAGGCAGCTTCAGCGCAGGGCGCCGAACGTCGAGCCCCGCTATGCCACCAAGGATGTTGACCTCAATCCCCTCAACCCATCCGATGATCAGGCCAACATAACCGCCAAGCGTCAGCTTCAGGCCGGTGCGCGAGGCGGTGCGGCGGATCCAACTTCCATCATACGGGTAATCCTTGCCGATCGCGGTGGGCGGCAGGGCGACCTGGGCCTCCGGCACCGCATCAAGCACGGCGGCGACGAAGGTGTTGGAATTCGGCCCAGGCCAAACCCGGTAGTCACCGCGGTTGCGCCAGGCATACGCCTCGATGGCCGCCTGCATGCGGGGGATCAGGGTTTCGGCGGCCTCGCCATCTGCCGCGAAGATCAGCTCCGGGTTGCGGCCGAACCAACGCCCATCAGCCTCGAAACCGTTGACACGGATCGGATCGCCCCAGGCGGTGTAATCGTATCGCGTGTAAGTGGCCGCCCCTGCAGATTTTAGGACAATCCAGCTGTGGACGGCAAAGATACCGCGCCAACGGACGGTGGGCGCAGCAAAAATCCGGACCACGGCCGTTGGGTGGTGTGCGGCACGGGGCAGGTTGCCGATGCTGGACCGGTCGGCGCCCCACCAATCAGCACCAACGCCGGTGCGCTGATGGAGGAGGGCGGCGATGCCAAGGGGAAGGAGGTAGAACAGCGTGAAGAGCAGCAGCACGAACTTGGAGAGGATCATGACCCGGTTAGATATTTGGCGTCCTCGGCCATTTGCAACCAGCGCCGGACCTCACCGCAGGTCGACAACCACTGTGTTGATATCAATCTGACTTACCGTACCCTGTTCACACCGACCAACGGTCGTTGGTTGGTGTGAACGATGTGGGCGACCTGCCGCAAATGGCCGGCCGGTTGGCGATGCTGATCACCGCAAGCGTCAGCCCGTCATCTCACGTCGGTCACAGCTCCGCCCGCTCAAAGATGCTGGCAAAATGCTTTGGCTCGGTCATTGAGCGTCCAACCGCCATGACGAGCGCCACAACTGCATCGATCTTCTGCTCCGGCCGCGCCCTGGTCAGCCTCAGGTAGCCCGCCGCTCGCGCTTGCGAAGATATCGTCCGGCGCGACCACTAGAATAACCAACCTTACAGTTGAAGTTGAAGAACTGCTCTACGACGCGGGCCTGTGCTTGTTTTGCAACATCCGAGCATAGCCGACACCGCAGACGTCCTTTTTCTTCAGGGATCGCCTCGACTGCTGTTTCATGGGAATCGGATGACCGAGGCTAAAACCATAAGGCACGGAGGAGGCGATGGTCATGCGGCGCAAACGGCTTCTGTCTGGAAGCAAAGTGCCTGCTACAGACTCCGGTACATATCTTACGCGAGGGCCGCACATTGCTTTGGCCTTGGCTGCTTTTGGCTGGTGCCTTTTGGCTTTCCTGACCTGCGCGACCTTTCTCAGTTCCAGCGCGCCGAAGAGAGTCACAGTTGCCGATGATGTCAGCATCAGTTTGGTTGGCCAGTTCCCACCTTCGGCGCTTGATGGTTCCACACCGGGAGCAGCGCGTTCATACGCCAACCCAGCCTCGCCATCAGGCAGTGCACCCAGCAGTACGGTCATTACCCTTGGTTGGGCAGATCCTGCTGTCAGGCCATCGCAGGACCGAGGCAGCGATACAGTAGGCAACGTGCAGCCACCTAACGGGCCGATCGTGCGCATTCACCACCGCCAGGGATCCTTTGCTGGCAAAGAAGCAGCGATGAGAATCGCTCAAGAGGTGCGTAAAGCAGGCGGCCACCTTGTCAGCATCAGTGCTGAGCCAGCGGTTCCCGCCCCACGACAGGTACGATACTCAAGTCATGCCGACGCAGCAGAAGCTAACGAACTGGCGCAACGCTTCAAGCGCCGCTGGGGAAATGCTTGGAGACTCGACCGCTCAGAAAATACCCCTGGTGACCGACGTTTTGAGATCTGGCTGCCGCATCCGTGAGCATGCATCGATTGCTCTCGCGCCACGTCGGCCACAACTCCGCGCGCTCGACGACGCTGGTGAACTGCTCAGGCACGGCCGTCGTGCGCCCGGTCGCCATGATGAGCGCGACGGCCGCGCCTCCGTCGAGTAGAGGTTGCCCCGGCGATCCGGCTTGCCGACCACGGTGCCGACGCACCGCTCCAGCATCGGATTACTGTCGTGCTGAAGGTGGCCCGAACGCATCGCGGCACCGAACTCGATGACAGCTTCGCTGAAATTCTGCATCGCCGGCCGACGAAAGGATAAGGTCTCTCCATCTCACCACATGATTGAATAGGATTAGGGTGCGAGACTGGGCTTGTCGGTCTGCCGCGGCCGCAGCAGGCGACTGTCGTCCAAAGCGCCGCGAACAGCGAGTGCCGCCCCTTCCGCGACCACGCCATCAGTGTCGCCACTGGCAGCAGAGCAACCAAGTACAGCAAGCGCGCGACACGAACGCCATAGCTATTCAGCGGACCATCGAGCGCCGCTGAGATCGGGGTCAGTACCGTCAGGCTCACGGCCGTCCAATGCCCCTCGAGGGCCCAGTGCAGGATGAACCCTGGTGCGCTTGAAATCTGGATCGCGAGCATCGTGCGGCATGTCCGCACAAACGACCACGTTAATGACCCGGCGAGACCCCATGCCCACACAGGACAACCAGCGCCTCGACAAACATGTCCGATTACCTCTCGGGGCCGCCCTCAGCCCCGCATCGAAATCGCATGCATGAGAAGCAAATAGCTACCTTAAGTTGCGAATGGCTGCTGCGCATCGAGCACGTCGCTTCTCCACTCCGACTCAAAGCGAGTTGGCAAAGCGGTCCCTGTGAGCTTCAGCCCCAGGGACTTTGCGTCGTGCCCAATGCCAAACTCAATCCGCATTGGCTACCAGATTACGGCGGCGAGCCTGGGACAACCAGTTGTTGCTCCGTGCGTTCCGGCTTGCCCACGGAGTACTGCGCTCCCGCCCCCGCTCATTCGCCAGAGGAGGCATGCGATGACCGTTGCAACAGCGTTCCCCGCGTGCCGCCGGGCAGCCCTCGGGGCGATCACCGCGGTAGGGCTGACAGCCAGCGCACGACGGTCGGGGGCACAGTCCACAGGTCGGGTCCCGGCAAGCAGGCCGGCGCACCTCATCCTTCTCGGCGACTCCGTATTCGACAACGCAGGCTACCTCCAGGGTAGCAGCCCCGATGTCGTGGCACAGTTGCGGAGAGAACTGCCGGGCGGCTGGCGGGTCACGCTCCTGGCGAAAGGCGGGTCGGTCGCGGCCGATGTGCCAGGCCAACTCGGGCGGCTACCGCCCGACGCCACCCACCTCGTCATCAGCGCGGGAGGCAACGACGCTGGACGGCAGGAGGGTGTCCTCGGCGAGCCGGCGCGCAGCGTGGCCGACGGGCTTGCCAGGATCGCCGCCATCCGCCAGGCCTTTGCCCGCGCTTACCGAGACATGCTCGACGCGGCCCTTAGGCTGGACCTGCCGCTGGCGGTCTGCACGATCTACGACCCGCGCTTCGCTGAGCCCGGTCGCCGTCAGGTTGCCGTAGTGGCCCTCGCAGCCTTCAACGACATCATCACCCGTGAGGCTTTCGCGCGCGGCATCGCGCTCGTCGACCTGCGCCTCGTTTGCGACCGTGACGAGGACTTTGCCGCGCCGACCGGCCCCTCAATAGCTGGTGGCGCGAAAATCGGGGCGGCGATCTCCAGGTGGGCTGTCGGACATGAACCTATGCGCCGCCACTCCGAAGTGTTCATCAAGGGAGAGGGTAATCGCTGATCCTCCCCGGTTTGGATAGACGGGGGTTTAGATGTTTGGTCCCGGGATTTTGTGGTGCGGGTTCTGGATGCATCTAAAC
>NZ_JCACHA010000055.1:0-4242 GCF_059503625.1 Skermanella sp. | reverse complement strand
CGAGGGGAGAGACAACAAAGGCTGATCCTTCCGGCTGCGTCCACGGAGCAGGGAAGGGGGCTGCGACGATTCAACGCTGCTGACTTTCTTCAGGGTTGTTGAAAAGCCCGCGATCTGGATCATAACGTTACCGAAAATAACAGCAGCAAGCCGCAGCAAGGCGCGTTTCTTACCCCTTGCCAAACAAAACAGGAAAATTCCAGGGAGGAAATGGAATGTATTGGGCTCGCCTCAGTCAGGTTCAAAAATCCGTCCAGACCCCCCAGGCGCTTGCCGGATTCGTGGTGATTTTCCTGAGCGTCCTGCTCAACGCCTTCTGGATCGACATGGCGATCGGAAGTTTCGGCCTGGTGATCGCCGCCGCCATGGGTGTGGTTGGCTTCGCCCTGTTTTACCGGGGCTGGACAGTGGATGACCGCTGATCGCCGGTGCGGGGTGTCCACCGGCCGAAAGGGCCGCCTTTTCATCGTATTTGATCATAAAATAGCTGAATAGAAGAAGGGTCGACCGGTTGATTTTCCAAGCGTTTCTCAACGGAATTACCAAGAATTCTGTCGGTCCTTTAAAGATCGTCGACTTGATTTTTTAATTGGATATCTCCGAGCAGGTGAGAGATATTGAACGCTCCACTTCCGCTATAGGTAAGAATGGCGCGGCAATTTTCTCTCGTTTCTGACAAGGGCGGATCGTCCGGCCCTTCGGCACGATCCACGGGATCGCGGAGCGGCGCCGGAGCCAAGCCACCGCTTCCCGTGCGCACCGTGCTGATCGTCGAAGATAATGCTTTCAACCTCAAGCTTCTGGACGACCTTCTCCAGGCGGCGGGTTACAATACCCTTAAGGCTACCGATGGGGGACAGGCCTTGAGCATGGCGCGCGAGTTCACGCCCGACGTGATCCTGATGGATATCGGCTTGCCGGACATGTCCGGTATCGACGTCACGCGCGAGATTCGCGCCAGCAGCGACCTGAAGGACATCCCCATCATCGCGGTGACCGCCTATGCGGCGCCGGAGGACGAGGCGGCTATCCGCCATGCCGGATGCGACGACTACATCGCGAAGCCGATCTCCGCGCCGGTGTTTCTGAGGATGGTTCGGCGCCATGCCAGCTTCAGGCTGGTCGACGGCGGGGATGACGGGGCGGGACTTGATCGGCGTCGGCCGTAGCAACAACCCCGATCCCCGCGAAGCCGGGGCCGAAGCGGCGTACCGGGCCGCCGACATGCTCCGCGCCGCCGACGAACCGGCCTGGGTGCTGATGTTCTGCGGCGGCAAGCACGATCCCTCGGCCGTGCTGGCCGGATTGCGCGCAGTCGTCGGTTCGGTGCCCGTCGTAGGCGGGTCGGCCGCGGGGACCGTCACCTCGGCCGGTTTCGGCTACAGCGGTTTCGAAGTCGCGGTCGGGCTGTTCCCGGCGACGCTGGGTCTGCCCGACATCCTGGTGGAAGACGGCTTGCTGGAGGGCGAGGCGGCCGCCGGGCGGCGCCTTGGGGAAAGCCTGCGCGGGCTTGCCGGCGACGACCGGGTCGTCCTGCTGTTCTACGACAGCCTGGCCGCCACCGATCCGCCTAGACTGCATCCTGCCAGTCCGCTGGTCGATGGGATCTATGAGGGCATCGGCGAAGGTGCGGGCGCGGATGGCCGCCCCTGCCGTCCGCATCTGGTCGGAGCGGGCACGCTGACGGACATGAACCTGTCGGACGGGTATGTCTTCGATGGAATCAGACCGAAGAAACACTCCGCCGTCGCCGTCGTGCTTCCGGCCGCGATCACGGCCGAGACGGCGATCCTGCATGGCTGCGTCCCGGTCAGTTCGTTCATGACGATCACCGACATCGACGGCGCCGAAGTGTTCGAACTGGATGGCAAGCCGGCCCTGGACGTTATCGAAACCATGCTTGGCATGGATATCGCCGATGACGATGGCCGGAACTTGTCTCTTATGGTTACGTTAGGTGAAAAGCACGGCGATCCGTTTGCCGATTACGACGAAAACCGCTATGTGAATCGTCTGATCCTCAAAGTGGCGTCGGATCGCCGGTCAATTACTTTGTTCGAGCCGGATTTTCGTCGCGGATCGGTCGTTCAGATCATGTCTCGCGACAATGGGTTGATGGTGCAGAGCGTTCGCGACGGCGTGCGGTTGATGAACCGGCGGGTATCCGGCCAGCACCCGCTGATGGCGCTTTATATCGACTGCGCAGGCCGGGCCAGCGCGCGGAGCGGTTCGGAAATCGAGGAGGCGGAAGTGCTGCTCGACGAGATCGATATACGGGCGCCCCTGCTTGGGTTCTATTCCGGTGTGGAAATAGCACCGGTAGACAAGATGCGCAGCCGGCCGCTCGACTGGACAGGCGTGTTGACCGTTCTCTGCTACAACGGATGAGGGGCTGACGGACAGGGAATGACCGACCGCTCGACCGAGGACCTGGAACGCGAACTGGCTTTCTATCGCCGGCAGTGCAACGACCTGGGCGCCAGGGTGCTGCGGATGCAGGAGGAACAGAGCCGCGCCCATCGGGAAGCCCGCCGGTCGCGCACCGCCGCCCGGCTTCTTCGCAGCGCCTTCGGCCTGGTGAACGTGGAAGCATCCGACGAGGCCATCGGCGACCGGATGCTCGAGATCGTGCTGGACAACCTGGTCTGCGACCGCGCCGCCATCCTGCGGCGGGACGGCCGGCAAGGCGGCTTCAGGATCGTCAATGCCCTCGGCTTCGCCTATCCCCGCGCCGTGGGCGAGATCCCGCTCGACGATCCGCCCGAATTCTTCTTCACGTCATCGCGCGAGGCCGGCGACGGCATGGCGGCGGCCCTGGTCCAGGCGCTGGGCCTGCCCTACATCATGTGGGCCTACGATCCGGCCGCCGGCATAGCGCTTCTGCTGGGCAACCGGGGGGAGGCCAACGTGTCCCGCCCCTTCGGTCCCGACGACCGCGAAGTGGTGGAGGCGGCCCTGGGCGTCTTCGTCGATATCATGCAGCGCCGCCGGGTGGAGGAGGAGTTGCGGGTCGCCAAGATCGTGGCGGAAGAGGCCAACTCGATCAAGGCCGCGTTCCTGGCCAACCTCAGCCACGAACTGCGGACGCCGCTCAACGCCATCATCGGCTTTTCCGAGATCATCCGCGACGAGATGTACGGGATCGACTCCCGCGAGAAATACCAGGAATACGCCTCCGACATCCATGAGAACGGGCAGCATCTGCTGAGCCTGATACAGGACATCCTCGATTTCTCCCGTCTTCAGTCCGGACGTGCGACCCTGCGGGAAGAGAGCGTCGATCTGGCCCAGGCGGCAGGCGCCGCGATAGGGGCCGTCTCGACCATGGCCCGCGAGCGCGGTGTCAACATGACGATCGGCATCCGTCCGGGAATGCCGCCCATCCATGCCGATCCGACCCGGATCCGCCAGATCCTGATCAACCTGATCGGCAACGCCGTGAAGTTCACTCCGGCCGGCGGGCGGGTGGAGATCCGAGCCGGTCTTTCGGACGACGGCGGCGCCTTCCTTCAGGTGATCGACAGCGGCATCGGAATGGCGCCCGAGGATATTCCACGGGCGCTCGAACCGTTCTGTCAATTGGAGAACACCTATACCCGGCGGTTCGGCGGCACGGGACTTGGGCTTCCGCTGTGCAAGACCCTGGCGGAACGCCATGGCGGCACTCTCAGCATCGACAGCCGCCTGGGGGCCGGAACGACAGTGACGGTCCGGTTGCCCCAGCAGCGGGTTGCCGACGGGTCGGCATCGATCTTCTACCGAGCCTGACCCTGGCACGTGAGCGTGACCTGCGAAGCCTGGGATTACGGGGGGGGAGTTCAGATGCGGGACGCTGTGCTGAGCGAGGCGAGATTCTCGTCGATCGCTTGTCTCAGGCCCCAGGTCTCGATGTAGCCGAGAGGATAGGTCGGGCAACCGCTGTCGGCATCCTTCTGACGGGCGTGGATATAATCGGTCCAGCGGCGCGATGCCGGCCGGCGATGATGGAAATCATGGCAAGGCGCATCGCCGACCAGAACGAAGACGCGGGCGAACAGATGGACCGTCAGCATGGCGGTCCACCAGGCGGCCCAAGCGGCCAGACCGCTCGCCGTCCCTGCGGATTTCTCGGGAACGGGAGCGCCGGGGAAGACGCCGGCGGTGGCGAGGCAGACGAAAGTCTTGCCTCGGGCATCGATTACTTCCTGTTCCGGAAAGCGGTGTTCGCACAAGGTCCTGAGAGCCGTCCCGATCTGGAGCAGG
>NZ_JCACHA010000054.1:0-4248 GCF_059503625.1 Skermanella sp. | reverse complement strand
AACGCGGTGCGGAACAGAAAGCGACAGCGTCCTTTGCTCTGAAGGTGCCGACCACACTGCTCGCAGTCTCGATGTCGCGTCAGGAAACTCATCGCCTGGGCCGCAACGAGACTTACCTGCGCACCGGCCAGAACGGTCTTGGCTTGCTCAAGCGACAAGCCGATCTCTTCGAGTTGGTCATCGCCCTTGTCAAAGCAGGCGATCACGTCCTCGCTGAGCACGGTGTCATCATCGCTGACGATCCGGACCTGGATCTGAACTCGCATAGGCATTCCGAAGGCTCAATGGCTGAAGAACTCCAACCTACCTGCCTTCCGCAGCGCCGGCCATGCCACCCCACAGATTTTTATGCTCTCCCTGCCAGACCGATCAGCCCATCCAGATGATTGATCAGTTGTGTAAGGTCTTGTGCCATGGCTAACCAAACAGTCCAGCGACACGAACATCAGCGAACGAGAATTGATCCAGATCAATCCGTCATGCTGGTCGGACTAAGTGCCTAGAATTGTTGTGGAAAGCGGCGCTACCATTCAGGTGACATCGCCGGCAGTTGTTCCAGATAGCTCGTTAGATCGGTTTCCTTCAGGATCGTCAAAGCGTCTGGGTCCGGTATCGCCTGTTCCGGTTCCTCAAGTACGTCCGTCAGCATCAGCCACGTCCTGAACATCAGGTTGTCCTCGATCAGATCGATCGCGCACGCCAGCGGTTTGTGCGTTCGCACATCCCCCGGCGCCAGCCCCACCCGATCAAACTCCTGCGCAATCAATTGCGCGGCTTCCTCCGGATCGTCCTGCGCCTCCAGCAGATCCGACAAACGCAGCGTCATCAGATCCAGGTACCGCTGCTGATCGATCTTCTCCGGCCCCATCGGCAGAGGGACCACCATCAGTGCCGGTATCAGCGCTCCGTCCGGTACCCACGCCAGAGTGTATGGGGTATTAGGCTTCAAGATACCATCCTATCTCTTCCCGCCGCCATACCTGCCAGGAAACATCCGCAGCCAGCAGCTTGCCCGCAGACCTCTAACAACCTTGAAACTCTTACTGGTCGACTTGGCGGTGTCGATCAGTGAAACGTCGTAAGGAGATGACGGCGCCAACCTTTCGGATCGACGATCCTGCGGCCATCGGCGACGAGCCTGATCAGGTCGACATCGTCTTGCCAGTCGATGTACAAACTTTACGGAAGCTTTGCTACTCCTAGCTGCTATCATCACCAATGCGCAGTCTGCCTGCACGAGCTTCCACAACTTGACAGTGGTCGGCAGCAGCTGGCGGCAGAGGGACATCGGTCATGGCATCAGTCCTTTTCGACACCAGATTATGCCCATTCCGGCATATGGAAGCCCTAAACTGGTTGAAGTCATATGTCTCAGCATAGGGGGTGACGGTTAGATGATGCACCTTCTCAAACGTTTGCTATCCGTGACCCGCGAGATGATCCGAGAACAAGCCAAAGTGATGAAGGAGGCCGACAAAACAGAGTTTGAACTGGACAGGAGCCTTCGCCGGACGTCGAAATCAAAGTCCTCAAGATCGAAGGCACCAAGGCTGAATCCTGATTGACCCTCAGCTGGGGGCGTCACGCCGGCCGGATCAACGCGTCGATGCGGTCAGCCAGGGCGGCGCAATCCTTCGCCATTGGCAGATCGCCATGCTGCAGCCGGGCTGCCTCGTCCAACAACATGTGGCGCGCTGCCCTTTCACCGATCAGCTCCACTTGGTCTAGCAATGCGTCGTCGGGAGCGTCCTTCAGCGCCAGCAGCTCGATGACACAGCGTTCGGTGCCCGTGCCTGTTCGATCCATTCATGCATCCCCGTCTACTGGCGGTAAACGTCCTATGGCGGCATCATGAGCGATCACCTTGTCGATTTCCTCAGCCACCTCGCGCACCGGAGACTCTCCCGGCAGGGCAGCCAGCCACAGAGTAAAAAGGCGGGAGAGTTCAACCAAATCGTCCTGTGTCATCTGCCTTTCCGCCAAAACCGGTCAGGATCAGGATCGCCGGGCTGGTTGTCTCCAGAACAGGCTCCACCTCAGAGCGTTCCGTCGCTTACCTGTTTGTACCGGTAAGCGACGGTGGGATTGTTGGATCTGGCACGGGAACCAGGGCTCGTCATTTCGCATCAGGCGACGTGAGGTGCTGAGACAGGTACTTGTTCATCTCGAACATGGTTACCTTCTTCCTGCCGAATACCGCTTCCAGGTTGTCGTCGGCCAGGATCTCGCGCCGGTTTTCCGGGTTCTGTAGTTCATGCTTCTTGATGTAGTCCCACACCTTGCTGACGATGTCACCGCGCGCCAGAGGCTCGCCTCCGACCACGGCAGCCAGTTCCCTGGACGGCTGCAGGAGCTTTTGCAGCGCATTGGGCTTCTGGCCCTCTTTGCTTACCGGCTCTACTTTGCTGCTTTGTGCCTTAGCTGCTTTGGGCGCTTTCGCCCCCTTGGTTTCCTTGGATGCTCTGGTTTCGTCAGATGATTTAGCTTCTTTGGAAGTCTTGGTGTCTTTAGCCGCCATGATTGCCCTCTGCGTCGCCGGGTTCGTTGGTTTCACCCGGTGGAGATGTGCCGGTCGCAGGTAACACTTTGCCGACTGGGAAGATCCCTTCGAACCTATCCATAAGGTTATCAATGCCCTCAGTTACGCTGATGGAATGCGCTGAACCGCTTGTCGCGCCGAGACCAGAGCAGCCCGGCCATGACGAGCGTGTAGAGGACTGCCGCGAGAACATAGCCTACTCGCGTCGAAAACGCCTCGGCGCTGCTCCCGGGCAGCGGCGAGACGCCGAGCCCGAACAGGATCAGGAAGGTGACAAGCACACCCGCATAGACTTTGCCGGCCCTGACATCGGCCGCTGCCCGCCCCCCCAAAGGCAGGGCCGACTGCCAGAAGGATCAGGAACAGCCAGGGAAGTTCCGGCCGCAGTTCGACGACCGTAAAGGCGATTGAGGCGACTATCCCTCCCAATAGAATGACGATCACTAGAGCAGATGTCGTACGCAGGCTGGTCGCAAAGTCGATCTGGCCGAGAAGCGAGCGCACGATCCGCGACAGCCTGGGCATTCCCAGCATATTCGTCACAGCGCACGACGATGCGGCGACCATTGGACAGGCTATGGCTGCCCGGACGGTCGGCTTCGTCACCAAGCCCTACACCTCAAGGGAAATCACGGCTGCCCTTGCCGAAGCTCTCAGCAGCCCTCATGGCCTTTGCTGAACCTGGACAAGCCGCTCGACATCATAGCGGAAAGATGATCTTCCAGACCGTTCCCGATGATGCATCCACCTCGATCGATCCCTCGACCTGCTTCACCAGTCGCTCGACAAGGGTCATCCCGACGCTGCGGCGGAGTTGCCGATCCATTCCCTTGCCGTCATCGGCGACAATCAGCAGCGCCTCGCTTGGCCCGGCAGCTGCCAGTGAGATTTCCACCTTCCCGCTGCCGCCGGCAAAGGCATGTTCCAGCGCGTTCGAAACGAGCTCGTTGACCACGATGCCCAGCGCGGTGCACCGGTCAAGACCCAGGGTGACGTGCTGGTCGGCAGTGAAGACCAGATCAACCTGGCCTCCATTGAGCCCTGTTACCTGTCCCATGCTGTCGCACAGCGACGACAGGTAGGCCGCGAAGTCGATCGTTCTTCCCATGCCGACGCCGAGCAGGTGGTCGTACAGAGTGGACAGCGCCAGCACCTGCCCGGCGACCTCCTGGAAGCCCTGCTGTGCCGCCGTGTCCTTTGTCCGTCTGGCCTGGATGCTGAGCGAGGACTGGATCAGCTGAAGGTGGTTGCGCACTCGGTGCTGCATCTCGCGCAGCAGAACGCCGCGCTCGTCCGCCAGCGCCTCCTTCTTCTGGAGAGCCCTGTCGAGAGCCCGCTTGCGCCGAATACGGCTGATTGCCTCGGCAACTACCTTGGCAAAGCCGCTGAGAAACTCGACGTCGTCATCCTCGAACGCCCGTGGCCCGGTACAATCGACACCCAGGGTGCCGAACGTGCCGTCACTGCCCTGGATCGGAACGCACACCGACGAAATGATGCCATGCCGGGCGAAGAACGGCGGGAATGTGGAGGCCGGTAAAGCACCAGTGTCTGTGGTGATCACCGGCTTACCCGTCACAAAGGTTCTGCCGGCGGTGTTTGTCTGGTCGGCCGGAACTTTCAGCCGCCCGACAGCACCGGCGGGCCAGCCGAAGCCGGAGCGAAGGAAAAGGTCATCCTCGTCAGCACGATACTGCATGACCCGGCAG
>NZ_JCACHA010000053.1:0-4251 GCF_059503625.1 Skermanella sp. | reverse complement strand
GAACCCGGCAACACGCTTGAAAGGCCCCGCAGGTCGGCGGGGCCGGGCGGCGGGTGTCGTCCCGCCGCTTTTCAGGAGATCGGTCAATGCCTCTTACTTCTTCGATGCCAGCCGGTACAGGTTGTTGTCGAAGCTCGGCCCCCAGATCAGGCCCTTGACGCTTGCGCGCTCGACCGGGACTTCGACCTGCTGGAACATCACGACGAAGGGGCTGTCGGTCATCACGGCCTTCTGAAGCTCGTGGTAGATCGCCACCCGATTTTCGGCATCGCGCTCGACCACGGCGGCCTTCGTCTTCTCCGTCAGTTCCGGGATGTCCCAGGAATTGCGCCACGCCAGCGTCTTGGACGGACCGTTGTCGGCATTGTCGGGGTTCGACGCGAAGGTTTCCGCATTGGTGTGGGGGTCCTGATAGTCGGCGCCCCACTGGCCGAGATAGATGTCCTGGTTGCGCGACCGGTACTTGGTCAGCGCCTGCTTGCCGTCCATCGGCAGCAGCTCGATCTTGACGCCGGCAGCGGCGGCGCTGGCCTGGATCGTCTGCGCCAGATCGGTCCAGGGCGTCACGTTGCGGACGTCCATCGTCACCGTGAAGCCGTCGGGATAACCGGCGGCGGTCAGCAGCTCGCGCGCTTTGGCTGGATCGTACTTGAATGGCTTGTCGTCGAGCGAGCCCAGGAAGCCCTTGGGCAGGAACGACTGGTGGATCGTCGCGATGCCGTTCATGATCGTCCGGCCCATCGCGTCGTAATCGACCAGATAGCGGAAGGCCTGACGGACCTCCGGCTTGGCGAGGATCGGGTTCTTCTGGTTGAGGCTGATGTACCAGAGTGTTCCCTTGGGCGCCTCGACGATGCGGACATCCTTGGAGGACCGCAGGGCGTCCAACTGCTCGGGCTTCAGGTTGCGGGCGACATCGACGTCGCCCTTTTCCAGCAGCAGGCGCTGGGTCGCCGGCTCGGCGATGTGGCGGAGGATGACGCGCTTCATCTCCGGAGCGCCCTGCCAGTAGGCGGGATTGGCGTCGAGCGTCAGGGATTCGTTGGCCTTCCACTGCCGGAGCTTGAAGGCGCCGGAACCGGCGGAATTGGTCTTCAGCCAGCCATAGCCGAAGTCGCCGTCCTTCTCGTTCTGCTTCAGCAGCTTGGCATCGACCACGGAGGCGACATCGGCGGTCAGGCAGTTCAGCACGAAGGTCGGCGCATAGGCCTGGTCGGTCTCCATCACTAGCGTCCGGGCATCGGCCGCCTTGATCTTCTGATCGACGTTGTCCTTGGTGAAGCCGAACTGCGTCAGGATGAACGCCGGCGACTTGTTCAGCTTGACGGCGCGCTGGAGCGAAAATGCGGCGTCCTCGGCGGTCAGCGGATTGCCGGAGTGGAACTTGACGCCGTCGCGGATCTTGAAGGTGTAGGTCTTGCCGTCCTCGGACACCGTCCAGCTTTCCGCCACCGCGGGGAGGATCTTGCTGGTATCCTTCAGGTCGATGCCGATCAGGCGGTCATAGACCTGGGCGCCGTACTCGGCCCCCGAAACCTCGAAGATTTCGGCCGGATCGAGGCTGATGATATCGTCGAACTGCCACGCCATGACGAGGCTGTCCTTCGGCGTTTCGGCGAAGACGGGCGTCGCCGCCAGCGCTACGAAGGCGGCTCCGATCAGACTCCGGGTGAACTTGTTCATCGAGCAGCCTCTTTCCTGTCCGTGACTTTTATTGATCGTATCCGCCCGTCCTGCCCATGGCCTGGACTATTTGTCCAGACCCTGGCGGCGGCGATCGTTCCGGAGAGGATTGACCGCCCGGTCAAGCCCTGTCAAGGGCACTGCCGGATTGTTGAATTTTCAGCGATTACATAGCTCTGCATCGTCACGCGGGAGGGGCCCGGCGGCGTTTCCGCCGCCATTCGGTCCAGCGGCGCTCGCCTCGGATCATCAATCCCGCCGTCGGCCGGCGCAGAAAGGGGAGGTCCAAAGCCAGGAGCAGGACGCCCAGGGGAACCATCCAGAAGCCGAGGATCGGCAGGAAGCCCAAGATGCCGCCGACGATCAGGAGGATACCGGACGGTATCCTGATCCAGCGCGCGTCGGGCTTGCGGAGACCGCCCACGGGCCTCGCGATCCAGTTGGGGAGGCGTCCTTGGAGGCGGTCGAGGCTGCGGTCCAGCCTGCGGTCATCGGTGTTGGTCATGATGCCGCTCAACTGGGGATTCGCAGCCTGACGCTCAAGTGGAATCTGTCAGCCTTGTCGGGCCGTGTCAGCCCTTGGTGGCCGGGTTATGGGTATGATGCCGGTCCCCTTCGCCGCCGCCTCCAGAAACGCGGCTGCGATCCGCGTTGGTGGACTGCCCTGGAGTCGGTTTGAATTCTTCGGGGTGATGGGTTTCCGGCTTGTCGGCGTTCTGATGGCTGCTGCCGGGGCCGCCTTGGTGCCGGTCGGTGTCTGCCGTTTGTCTGGACATGGTCACCGGTCCTGCTGATAGCCCTGGTGGGTCGTGTTCTGCTTGATATTACCCTGCCGATTTTGCTCCTTGAGGTTCGACGGAGTGGCATCCACGGTCGGCGTATCTGCCGTCGCGTTGCCTTCCGGCGAGGAGCCGGGGCCTTTGTTGGAGCGGCCTGCGGGCGGGACGGGGGGCAGGTGATTGGACATCGGTTACCTCCGGTGAAAGGTGGCCGTTGAAAGGTGGATGTCTTCTCCCCAACAGACGATCGGCGGGGGCGTTCCGGCCGACATTCAATCCGGAGTTTGGGCGTGCTATGGAGCGGTTCTTATTTCCAGAGGATGGAGCGACGCATGGAGCCGGCGGTGGCATCCGACCATGAGGATATTGCCGGCGGAATGATCGCGGCCAAACGGTATCGGGCGGCGCGGCGTCTGCTGATGGACCGGCCAGAGCTGAGCCGGCGTGGGCATGCGCTGCTGGGGCGGGCGCATCTGGGAATGAAGGATTACGAGCCGGCGCTCCATCATCTGGGTACTGCGGCGGAGATGGCGCCGGACGACCTGGAAACCCTTATCCATCTGGCGCGCGCCTGCACGGCTTCCGGACGCCCCCATACCGCTATCCGGATGCTGGAGCGGGTGACGGCGGCCTGCCCGGATCATGCGGAGGCTTGCGAGGCTCTTGCCGGCGCCTACCGCCGCGATGCCCGGTACGCCGACGCGATCCGTCTGGTGAAGGCGGCCGATGCGGCCGAGGTGCGGACGGGGCAGCTTCTCTATGAGGAGGCGATGTGCCTCCACGCCCTGGGCGATGCCGCCGGAGCGCTGGCGGTGTGGGACAGGCTGCTCGCGATGGATGATGGTCTGGCGGCTGGCTGGTTCCAGAGCCATGCCGCAGCCCTTCAGACCGTGTCGCTCGACGATGCGCTCCGGCGCCTGCGCCGGGCGGCGGAGTGTCATGGGGCCAACGGCAAGTACTGGGCATTCCTGGCGGCTTACGCGATCCTTGCCCGGGACGAGGAAGAGGCGGCGGCGATCGTCGCCGGACCGCTGGCGGCACGTCCGCATCATAGGGCGCTGGTCGATGGCGTCCGGGCCTTGCTGCCGCACCTGTCGGCGGATTTCCGTCTGTTCGGGTGCAGTGGGCATCTGCTCCGGCACGCGGTCGCGCAGGCGGGGAAGGCGGGTCTGGTGCTGGAATTCGGCGTCCGCCGGGGAACGTCCATTACCCACATCGCCGAGGCTGCCGGGCAGCCGGTCCACGGCTTCGATTCATTCGAGGGATTGCCGGAGGGCTGGGGAAGCCAGCCGCAGGGCAGTTTCACGACCGAGATGGAACTGCCGCCGGTGCCCGCCAACGTGACACTTCACGCCGGCTGGTTCGAGGATACGCTTGCGCCATTCTTGGCTGAGCAGCCTGGGCCGGTGCGGTTCGTCAATATCGACTGCGATATCTATTCATCCGCTCGGACGGTGCTGACGGGGCTGGCGGACCGTCTGCGTCCAGGCTCCATCCTGGTATTCGACGAGTTTATCGGCAACCAGACCTGGCGCGAGCACGAGTATAAGGCGTTCCAGGAGTTCGTCGCGGAAACCGGCACGCAGTATGAATACTTCGCGGCTTGTCCGTTCACGAGGCAGGTGGCGGTCAGGATGATCTGAAATCCTGCTCTGATACCGAGGGCCGAAGACGCTCATGCCGTAGGTCGGTCTAAAGCGAAGCGGCAGCCGACAAGCAGGCGCGTCTATGTCGGCTGCCGCTTCGCTTTAACACTACTCTGTCACTCTAAATATTTAGGTAAGTGCGG
>NZ_JCACHA010000052.1:0-4255 GCF_059503625.1 Skermanella sp. | reverse complement strand
CTACGACCACATCACCAGCGGCATCGGCGCCGCGATGATCGGCTGGTTCGGCTGCGCGATGCTGTGCTACGTGACGCCCAAGGAGCACCTGGGCTTGCCCGACCGCGACGACGTCAAGGTGGGAGTGGTCACCTACAAGATCGCGGCACATGCGGCCGATCTGGCGAAGGGCCACCCGGCGGCGAAGCTGCGGGACGACGCGCTGAGCCGCGCCCGCTTCGACTTCCGCTGGCGCGACCAGTTCCACCTGTCCTTGGACCCGGAGACGGCGGAGCGCTTCCACGACCAGACCTTGCCGGCGGAAGGCGCCAAGTCGGCGCATTTCTGCTCGATGTGCGGGCCGAAGTTCTGTTCGATGAAGATCACGCAGGAGGTCCGGGACTACGCCGCCTCCGGCATGGCGGAGATGTCGCGGAACTTCCGGGAGGCCGGGTCGGAGATCTACCATCCGGTTGCAGGCGAATAGACGCTCATTGACAGGGTGGGGTGGGGCGCGGATAGTGCGCCCCGCTCGATGGTGCCCGGCGGCGATGAGCCGGCGGGCCGCCAAGAGGGAATCCGGTGGGGACGCCGCCCAGGCGTCCGAGTCCGGAGCTGCCCCCGCAACTGTAAGCGACGAGCGGGTGTCCTGAACCTGTGGTCACTGGTGCAAGACCGCACCGGGAAGGCCGGACACCCGCACCGACTCGCGAAGCCAGGAGACCTGCCGTCGAGCGCCGTATGTTCAATCACGGCCGGGCGGGGTGAACCGGTGAAGGTGGGTCATGAGTTTCGACACGAAGACGCCGCGTGGCGTCACCCTGGTTCTCGGCGGCGCCCGGTCGGGCAAGAGCCGCTTCGCCGAAGAAATGGCGGAGCGGGCCGAGCGGCCGATATATCTCGCGACGGGCAGGGCCTGGGACGGCGAGATGTCGGCCCGCATCGACGAACACCGCGCCCGGCGCGGGCCGCACTGGACCACCGTCGAAGAACCGCTGGATCTGGCAGGTGTGCTGCCCACGCTGGCCGCGCCCGATGCGGTCGTGCTGGTCGATTGCCTTACCCTATGGGTCACCAACCTGATGATGGCCGAACGCGACATCGCGGATGAGACGCGGCGGCTGGCCGCGTCGTTCGGCGGTCTCCAGGGGCCTGTCGTCTTCGTATCGAACGAGGTCGGGCTTGGCATCGTCCCCGACAATGCCATGGCGCGGGCCTTCCGCGACCATGCCGGCAGGCTCCATCAGGAAGTCGCGGCCCTGGCCGATGCCGTCTATTTCATGGTCGCGGGCATCCCGATGACCGTCAAGAAAACCGATCAAGGAAACATCACGTGAGCACCAAGATCCCCGCGACGGTCATTACCGGCTTTCTCGGCGCCGGCAAGACCAGCCTGATCCGCCACCTGCTGGAAAACGCCCGTGGCCGCCGGCTAGCGCTGATCATCAACGAGTTCGGCGATCTGGGCGTCGACCGCGAACTGCTGGCCGGCTGCGGCTCCGCCACCTGCCGGGAAGAGGACATCGTCGAGCTGACCAACGGCTGCATCTGCTGCACGGTGGCCGACGACTTCCTGCCGACGATCGAGAAGCTGCTGAACCAGCCCAACCCGCCCGATCATATCGTGATCGAAACGTCAGGACTGGCGCTGCCGAAGCCGCTGGTCAAGGCCTTCGCCTGGCCGGAGATCCGCACCCGCGTCACCGTGGACGGCGTCGTCGCCGTGATCGACGCGGAAGCGGTCGCGGCTGGGCGCTTCGCCGGCGATCCGGCTGCCGTGCAGGCGGCGCGCGAAGCCGACGAGTCGCTGGACCATGAAAGCCCGCTGGAGGAGCTGTTCGAGGAACAGATCCAGTGCGCCGACATGGTCGTGCTGAACAAGGCCGACCGGGTCGATGCCGCGACGCTGGACCGCGTTTCCCGCATCGTGGCGGAGCATCTGCGCCCTGCCGTCAAGACGGTGGTGTCGGTCCAGGGCGGTATCGATCCGCTGGTTCTGCTGGGGCTTGGAGCTGCGGCGGAAGACGATCTCGACAGCCGTCCCTCGCATCACGAGCTGGAAGGTGAGGACCACGATCACGACGATTTCGACAGCTTCGTGATCGAACTGGGCTCGGTCGACGTTCCGGAGAAGGTCGAGGAGCGGATTCTCGCTGCCGTCGCCGCCCATGATATCCTGCGGATCAAGGGCTTCCTCCATGTCGAGGGCAAGCCGATGCGGCAGGTGGTGCAGGGCGTCGGCGACCGTATCCAGCGCTATTACGACCGCCGCTGGAAGCAGGACGAGAACAGGCGCAGCGAACTGGTGGTGATCGGACAGCGCGGGCTTGATCGTTCCGCCATCGAAACCATACTGCGGGGCTGATCCGGCATGCATCTGCTGGCGGCACAGCCCGGCACCATCTCCGACGGCACCGAAGCGGTCGATCTCGGCCAGACCGCCGGCGACATCGTCGTCCTGTCGGCGGCCGACACCGAACTGGCGTGTCTTGCCGCCGCTCATGACCGGCTGGGGGCAGGATTCCCGAGCCTCCGCCTCGCCAGCCTGCTGCAACTCGGCCATAACCTGTCGATCGACCTGTATGTCGAAAAGGTCGTGGCACGGGCGAAGCTGGTGGTGGTCCGGGTGCTGGGGGGCGCCGGCTACTGGCCCTATGGCATCGAACAGGTCGCGGATACCTGTCGGCGACGGGGTATCCCGCTGGCGGTCCTGCCGGGCGACGATCAGCCGGACCCGGAGCTGGCGCGGTTCTCGACGCTGCCGGGAGACGTCACGCACCGGCTTTGGCAATACGCGGTTCATGGTGGTGTCGAGAACGCTGGCGGCTTGCTGCGCTATGCGGCTGATCTGATCGGCTACGGCCATGCCGACTGGCGCGAGCCGGTCCCGCTGATGCGGGCCGGGATCTACTGGCCGGGGCGGGACCGTCCGGGGTTGGACGACCTGCGGCGGGAATGGATCGAGGGGGCGCCGGTCGCCGCGATCCTGTTCTACCGCGCATTGGAGCAGGCGGCCAATACCGCCGTCATAGATGCGCTGATAGCAGCGCTGGCCGAGGCCGGCGTCAACGCGCTGCCGATCGCGACGACCAGCCTCAAGGAGAAGGTGGCGGCGGGGATCGTGGCGGATCTGCTGGATCGTTCCGCTCCCGACGTGATCCTGAACGCGACCTCCTTCGCGATTTCCCAGCCGGGGGCGGCGCGGTCGTCCACGCCGTTCGATGGTGCGGACTGCCCTGTCTTCCAGGTCGTATTCTCCGGCGGGTCTGAAGCGGCTTGGCGCGCCGGGACTTCGGGGCTGTCGGCCCGCGACATCGCCATGAACGTCGCCTTGCCCGAGGTCGATGGGCGGCTGATCACCCGCGCCGTCAGCTTCAAGGCGGAGGCGCGGCGGCACGAGGCGACGGAAAGCTGGGTGCTGTCGTACAAGCCGGTCCCCAACCGGGTCGCGTTCGTCGCCGCCCTCGCGGCGCGCTGGGCGCGGCTGCGCCGGACTCCGGCGGGTGAGCGGCGGGTCGCCATCGTCATGGCGAACTACCCGAACCGGGACGGGCGGTTGGCGAACGGCGTCGGGCTGGACACGCCGGCGGGGGTGGTGCGGACGCTTCATGCGCTAGCCGAGGCAGGGTACGGCGTCGCCGATCTGCCGGCCGATCCGGCGGAGCTGATGGCGCGCGTCAGCGCGGGGGTCACCAACGACCTGAGCGATCTGGACCAGCGCGTCGTCTCCGAAACGCTCGGATTGGACGCTTACCAAACGTTCTTCGACGGGCTGCCCGACGCGGTGCGCGCGGCGGTGACGGACCGCTGGGGCGAGCCGGCCACCGATCCGTTCGTACGCGAGGACCGCTTCCTGTTGCCGGTGGTCCGGATGGGCAATGCCGCCATCGCGATCCAGCCGGCCCGTGGGTACCAGATTGATCCGTCCAAGACCTATCACGACCCCGACCTCGTGCCGCCGCACGCCTATTTGGCCTTCTATGCCTGGATCCGGCAGGTCTTCGATGCTCATGCCGTCGTGCATTTCGGCAAGCACGGCAATCTGGAATGGCTGCCGGGCAAGTCGCTCGCCATGTCGGAAACCTGCTTTCCGGAAGTGGCGCTGGGGCCGTTGCCGCATCTCTATCCCTTCATCGTCAACGATCCCGGCGAGGGGACGCAGGCCAAGCGGCGCGCGGCTGCCGTCATCATCGACCACCTGACCCCGCCGCTGACCCGAGCAGAAAGCTACGGCCCCTTGCGCGAGTTGGAAATGCTGGTGGACGAGTATTACGAG
>NZ_JCACHA010000051.1:0-4256 GCF_059503625.1 Skermanella sp. | reverse complement strand
GTCGAGCTGCTGACCAACGCGCTCAAGCATGCCGGTCCGGGAACTCCCGAGCAGCCGGTCGAGGTTTCCTTCGGCCATGGCGATGCGGCGCCTGGGGAAAGCACGCCGGTCCTGTCCCTGGTAGTGCGCGACCATGGGCCGGGCATCGCTCCTGAATTCCTCGACGCGCGCAACCGCCGGCGCAGCGCCAGCCTCGGCATGCGCCTGATCGAATCGCTGGCCGGTCAGATCGAAGCCCGCATCGCTGTGGAGAATACCTGTCCCGGCGTCAGGTGGACCCTGATGCTGCCGTTCGGTCCATGAAGCGGATGCCATGACCGGCGATCTCGCGGCCTATGGCGGGCTGTTCGCGGCGGCCCTGGTGGCGGCGACGATCCTGCCCGCGCAGTCGGAGCTGCTGCTGGCAGGATTGCTGAATGCCGGGCATCAGAGCCCGGTGCTTCTGGTAGCATTCGCTTCCCTGGGCAATGTATTGGGATCGGTCGTCAACTGGATGCTGGGCCGGTTCCTGATCCATCTGAGGGATCGCCGCTGGTTCCCCTTGAAGCCGGCGGTCTACGACCGGGCAGTCGCCTGGTTCGGCAAGTATGGTCTATGGTCGCTTCTTCTGGCGTGGGTGCCCGTGATCGGCGATCCTTTGACGGTAGTAGCGGGTGCCTTAAGGGTCGATCTGGTGCGGTTTACCGTGCTTGTCGCGATCGGCAAGGTCGGGCGATACGTCTTCATCGCCTTGTCGGTCCTTTGGTGGTCGGGACATTGAGAAATCTGGCGGGAAGTAACAGGCGGAGCATCGGGGTCAAATCGAAGAAGCGATGAACTACCGTGAGTTGGCGCTGTTTGCATGACTGGAGCCTCTGGTGAGAAAAAATATGGGTGAGCGCAGCGGCATATGGCTGATTGCGGCGGCTGCGGCGGCTCCAGGGCTGCTGGTGGCCGCCGCGTCGCCCATGCTCGACCGCGCTCCCGACAGGCCGGCCGCCACGGTGCAAAACGTCGGGCAGGTCGCTGCCCCGGCTTCGACTGGAGCCGTAATGCCGGCCGGCGCCATTCCCGGATCGCCCACGGCCGGCGCGGTCGTCATGTTGCAGCCCGTCGCCATAGCCGGGCTTGTCGCGGCCCTCGTCTCGGGACTGCTGGCCGCCGGTGCCGCGCGGCGCGTGATGCGGAACGCCACGGCGCGGCTTTCCCAGGCGCCGGCAAGGGGGCCTCACCCGGACGGTTTCAGCGATGCCGCCGGGTTCCGGGCCACGGGGTTCTGGGACGTCAGCGACGAGCGCCTGCGCGACATGGCCGAAGCCCTGCCGCAAATCGTCTGGATCACCAGCGCCTCCGGCGCTATCGAATATTACAGCCGGCGCTGGTTCGAGTATTCCGGCGCGTCCCCCGGCACCGCCCAGCAGGCGCACTGGCGTTCCTTCGTTCATGGGGAGGACCTGGAGCGGCTTTTGTCGTCCTGGAAGGAAGCCGCGGCGCAGGGACGGCCATGGCAGGCGGAATACCGGCTGCGGCGGGCGGACGGCAGCTATCGCTGGCATCTCGGGCAGGCGATTCCGGTAACCGGTCCCGACGGCACGATCCTGCGCTGGTTCGGCAGCGCCACCGATATCGACGGCCAGAAATGCGTCGAGGCGGAGCTTGGCCGGACGGCGGCGGAACGTGCCCGCCTGTTGCAGCAGAAGGACATCCTGCTGCTGGAAATCCAGCACCGGGTCCGCAACAACCTGCAACTCATCTCCAGCCTGCTGAGCCTCCAGAACCGATCGATCACCGATCCGGACACGCTTCAGCAGTTCGTCGAGGCGCGCGGCAGGATCCAGACCGTCGCCCAGGTCCATGAACAGCTCTATCTGACCGACGAGCCGGACCGGATGGATTTCGCGGCTTTGCTGCGGGAGATGTGCCTGAACCAGTCGAAACCCGGTATCGACGTAAACTGCCGGCGCGACCGCGCTCTGGACCTGCCGATCGACGAGGCGACCCCGCTGGCCCTGATCGCCAACGAGCTGATTTCCAACGCCGTCGAATATGCCTATCCGGTCGATGGCGGTTTGCGGACCGGCAGCGGGGAAGTGCGGGTCTCGCTGGAGGGACGCTCCCCCGGCGATGTCGAACTGCGGGTCGAGGATGACGGGATCGGCCTGCCTCCCGACCTCGAGCGGCACAGGGCAAGCCTTGGAATGCGCCTGGTCCGACAGTTGACGAGGCAGCTGCGCGGGGAGATCGAAACCCAGTCCGGCGACGCCGGGACTCGGATAAGCATCCGCTTCGTCAGCCATCCGGTGCCGGAACTCGATCTGTTCGACGGCGGCAGGACCGTCAGGAAACCAGGGAAACCACCTCGGCCATCGGCCTGACCGCGGGCGTCTCGGGCCAGCGCAGCAGTTCCAGCTCGCCGGAATGATGTTCTACCAGGGCGGTGCGGTTATCGACCCAGTCGCCGTCATTGTAGTAGAGGATGCCGTCCAGGATCTTCTGTTCGGGATAATGGATATGCCCGCAGACGACGCCGTCGACGCCGCGTCTCCGTGCTTCCTCCACCAGGGCCTTCTCATAGTTCGCGATGAACTGGCCCCGGTGCTTGACCTTGTGCTTCAGGTAGCCCGACAGCGACCAGTAAGGATATCCCAGCTTCAGGCGTCCCCAGTTGAACCACTGGTTCACCAGCTGGGAAGCGGCGTTGGCATGGGTGCCCAAATGCCCCAGCCAAGGCGCGCGGGCCACCACGCTGTCGAACTGGTCGCCATGGATGACCAGCAGCCGGCGGCCGTCGGCCAGTTCGTGGATCGCGTCGCCGACCACCAGGATATGTCCGAACTCATGGTCTACATAGCCGCGAAGCATGTCGTCATGGTTGCCGGGCGTCAGGATGACGCGGGTTCCCTTGCGGGCTTTCCGCAGAAGCTTCTGGATCACGTCGTTGTGGCTCTGCGGCCAGTAGCGCGCACGGCGCATCCGCCAAAAGTCGATCACGTCGCCGACCAGATACATCGTGTCGCATTCGACCGATCGCAGGAAGTCTAGAAGCGGTTCCGCCTGGCAGCCGCGTGTCCCGAGGTGAATATCGGAAATCCAAACCGTTCTGTAGCGATGCTGCGATCCATCGGTCATTCCTGAGGTCCCCGCTCCTGCAACGTAGCTCGCCGTTTCTTGTCTGGCATGGAGGTGCCGGTGCCGCAAGTTATGTTTAGATGATATTTTGGATGCCCCGTTGGGTGAAAAGGGGGCAAAACATCGCTGAATTATAAACGAAACGCCGTAGCGCAAACTCCAGTCGATGCTTTCACCGCCAGTATCCATGGAAAAACTATGGTTACTATCAAGCACAGATCAAGCAACCACGCCGCACTGCGAAAATTCATAGTCCAAAATTGGCGAAGCTATTTAACTTCGCCTTATAAAATTTATGTTACGCTTGATGCTAAGGCGCCTCAACGCTGTACGGGGAGACGACGTGCGCCTGTGAATGCCGTCCGAAGAAGAACAAGAACGCCATGGGAGGTTAGTTCATGACGGGAGTGACCCTTTCTGAAATCGAAGCGCGCAAACGGCCGATGACCCGCGAGGAAAAGCGGGTGATCCTGGCATCGTCGGCGGGCACCATCTTCGAGTGGTATGACTTCTATCTTTATGGGGCTTTGGCTGCGGTCATCGGCGCGCAGTTCTTCTCTTCGTTTCCGGAAGCGACGCGCAACGTCTTCGCCCTTCTGGCCTTCGCGGCGGGCTTCCTGGTGCGGCCGTTCGGTGCCCTGGTGTTCGGCCGGCTGGGCGACATGGTGGGGCGCAAATACACCTTCCTGATCACCATCATGATCATGGGTGTCTCGACCTTCCTGGTCGGGCTGCTGCCCAGCTATGAGTCCATCGGCTGGGTAGCACCGGTCCTGCTGATCGTCCTGCGCATGCTTCAGGGGCTAGCGCTGGGCGGCGAATATGGCGGAGCCGTCGTCTATGTGGCGGAACACGCGCCCAATCACCGGCGCGGCTTCTACACGAGCTGGATCCAGACGACGGCCACGCTCGGGCTGCTGCTGTCGCTGGTCGTGATCCTCAGCGTGCGGACGATCCTGGGGGAAACCGACTTCGCCGCCTGGGGCTGGCGCGTTCCCTTCATTCTGTCGATCGTGCTGCTGGCGATCTCGGTCTGGATACGGCTCCAGATGAACGAATCCCCCGCCTTCAAGAAGATGAAGGAGGAGGGCACGCACTCCAAGGCGCCGATCTCGGAAGCTTTCGGCCAGTGGAAGAACGCCAAGATC
>NZ_JCACHA010000050.1:0-36442 GCF_059503625.1 Skermanella sp. | reverse complement strand
CGCACAAGACCTCCGAGGTCTATGACGTGCTGCTGACGGCCATGGGCAAGCGGCGGCATCCACTCCTGTTGTCCATCAGCACCGCGACCGGCAACACCACCGGTATCGGCAAGCAGCTCTGGGACTATGGCGTGCGGGTGCTGGAGGGTGCGCAGGAGGACGAGCGGCTGTTCACGTTGATCTATGCCGCCGACCCCGAGGACGACCCCTGGGACGAGGCGACCTGGATCAAGGCGAACCCGAGCTGGGGCCAAGCGGTGCAGCCGGACGCCATCCGCGCCATCATGCGGCAGGCCCGGAACAACCTGGCACAGGAGACCGCCGCTCGGACGCGGCACTTGAACATCTGGTCCGGTGCCGACGAGGCGCTGTTCTCCATGCGCGCTTGGCAGGCATGCCACAGCCCCGACCTGCGGCTGGAGGAGTTCGATGGGCAGGAGTGCCATCTCGGCCTCGACCTCGCCAGCCGCACCGACTTGGCGGCGCTGGCCCTGGTGTTCCCGCAGACCTGCCGCGACACCGGCAAGACGACCTATGCCGCCTTCGCCCGCTGCTACCTAAACGAGGAGGCGGTGCTGGAGGCGCGCAATGCCGCCTACCCGGGCTGGGCGGCAGCGGAGCACCTTGTGCTGACACCGGGCAATGAAACCGACTTCCAAGCGATCGAGGACGACATCTTGGAGCTGAGCCGGCGCTTTCGGATCGTCAGCGTCGGCTACGATCCTTGGCAGTCGACGCAGCTGGCGCAGCGGCTACGGGCGCAGGACATCGAGATGGTCGAGTTCCGCTCGACCACCGCCAACTTCTCACCGGCGATCATCGAGCTCGACGCCGCCATGCGCTCCGGCCGCCTCCAGCATGACGGCAACCCGGTACTCGAGTGGTGCATCGGCAATGTGGTCGGCAAGCCCGATCGCCGGGGCAACCTGTACCCGACCAAGGCGCGGCCGGAGCAGAAGATCGACGCGGCCGTCGCGCTCATCATGGCGATCGGACGCTCGATGACCGAGCCGGAGCAGTTCACCAGCATCTTTGAGCGAGCGGAGTTGTGGCCGGCGTGAGTAACACACTTACACGAATGGGTGATGAAATAGCCTTCGTTAGATATTCCATGCAGGGAGCGCTGAAATGCCAATAAGCTTGGGGCATATTCCCCTTCAATCTGCGAGCGAGGGAAGAGCGGATGCGAAACCTTCTGTTTGCTTCGACTCTAGCCGTTGGCCTCAGCTGTATCGGTACTTCGTTTGGGATAAGCCAAACAACACAGTCTAGTGGATGGCAGTTTCGTTGCCCCCTGCCTGGAGCCGTGGTTGAGCTTTCCGGCGGCGGTAGCATTACATTCCGCGGCAAAGACGCGAGTGACTCACTCATTTGCTTGACTGGTAACGATAGTCGCAGATTTTTGAACTACTGGTTTACCGACACCGATCTTGTCAGAAATGGCCGCCGAGAAATAGGAAGCTTGTTTCCTGCTACACCAGGAAAGGAAATCATTTACCAGTATGCGACATTCGATCCGCGCACGCATGTCAGCGTCACCATCCGTGCTTCTTGGCGGATTGCAAATACAGGATCGGTGCAAGTTCCAGCTGGGACGTTTGATGCGATAAAAATAGAGCATGCAAGAGAAACAGTCGGAGGAAACTGGCGCCACAGAGAAGCACTTTGGCTTGATCGTATTACTGGTGTACCCATCAAAGCCGAAGTCGATTTCGCCGGCGGCGTAGCGCTTGGTGGCCAACGCAGTTGGGAAGCTACAAAAGTTCGCATGCCCTCGAGCTAATTCCGACTAGTTCAATTAACGTGAACTTAGCGGCTCTGTAAGTCGGTTGGGAAGTACGACTTTGTCGCCAATCGCGTACAAAAAGCAGCGCCCATCACGGCCTTGTCGCTCCGGATCTTCATTGCACATACGGAGAGCTTGATCTTCTGCTGCGCGCTGACTTGACGAGTCAACTGCAACGAACACTCGGCCCCAAGCATGAAGTGCCATAGCTTTGAAGCCTTGCTCGTTCCGGTACGTAGTGACCTCCGGAGCGCGTCGCCGCGCCGCCGTCAATATAGGGATTAACTCAGGGTCGTATGACCCGTTGTGATGAATGCGCGGCATATCTCTGCGCGGTAAACCTGCTCCGGGTCGGGCCACTCGAATGGTGTCATCGACTGCTAAAACTGAGCACGGACTATTGTAGTTGAGTTGGCATCCCTCAAGTGTTGTGGTTTCTAAATCTGCCATATTCGTAAAATTGTCCCGACGCCACGTTCCAGGACGGTCAGCATTAAAGGCTAGCAACTTATTTTTGTTCGCCGATAGATAGCGGGTGACAACAGCCTGTGCAGATGACGGCTGCATGGACGACAGGGCCGCTAATAGACGCTCTGTCGTCAGCGGCTCAGTTGACGGTTCACTGGGCGCACTCGGCTCATTCGGCACGGACTTTGGTGACTGGGCTACTGTAGGTCTCGTCGTAGACGGAGTAACCGTCGGACGCGTTAACTGAGCAAGCCGGTTTCTCGCTAGCGCCGCGAACTCGCCGTTAGGATATCTTTCTAAATAGGCCCGGAAATCGGCTGGGTCACGGCTGTTTCGTATGCTGTCCCAGAACAAAGGCTCACTGTTTACCGCTACCGTTCGGATGGGATCTTCGGGTGCGGCTTCAGTTACAATGACTGCTACCCGGACGGAGACAGCGACGCTTGACTTCGCAAACGCCTGGCCAGAACAAATCTGGGAGCTGAAAAGAACCACAAAACCAAGCAGGCGTGAGCCTACTTGCGACTTTCTGATTAAAGAGGGCATCGCATCACCTAGCGTTGCTCGATCTAACTCCCGTCCTAAGATCATTGCTCATCAGCGGAGCCATGGAGATCACGAACATGTAGGTATGTGCTTATTTGCAACCTACTATCGTTCATAGACTGTGTGAGATCTTTGTGGCTCTACCGAAAGTCGGCACTAGTGCTATTGGCGTCGACTTGGTGAGTCATCGCATCGGCAAAGCTGCTTGGCAGATGGAGCGACAGGACTTGTAAGAGAAAGGCCGGCCGCGAGCTTGGCGATGCTGTGTGGCGGCAGCTAGCCCGCCTCCATGATGCGATACACGGTGTAGCTGCCCTTGGCGCCCTCTTTGCTCAGGGCCGACCTGCCATTGCCCCCGCAGCCTCGGCCGCGCTGCGCTCGCTGTTCGAGAGTCACGCGGCGGTCGCCCTCGACATTGCCACGAGAGACGTCACCGCGCTCGTAGGCCGTTACCCACCAGCGCAGACCGTCGCATAGAGAGCAAGTCTGCCGATTTGGGCCGACCGCGAGCCAGGCATGGTCGCAGGCGGGATCGCCGCGCCGATGGGATGTTCGCCAGTACCCGTCGACGTCATGTAGCCGTGGCGGCTGGCGATGCACGACGCTCCGCACGACGGCGGTGACTGCGGCCCGCCGCCTCAGGCGCAACTTCAGGACCCGGCTCTCAAGATACGGCAAACTGCGTGCGCCGACAGAGCGGCGGTTGCCCGCCCGTTGCGTAGCCGAGCCATCGACGATCTCGGGGTTCGCCATCATTGCGAGCACGGCAACAAGAAAGCCGAAGGTGCTCGAGTACATGTTGGTGAACTCGGCGATGTTGGCGAGGATGTCGCTCGCTCGGGGCCACGCTGCCCCTGGATCTGGCGCCAAGTCTCGCCCCCGTAGTAGGCGAAGCGGTGACTTGCATGCGCGCAGACGCGGCGCGCTGCGGCAAAGCGAGCGTCGAGTTCCTCGCGTGTGATGTTGAGGCGCTCCATCGCAGCTTCGGAAAGTATCAGTCGCCCCTCCGCGTCGTAGCGGAATCGGTGCTCCTGATAGCCGCCCACGTCCCGGGTAGCGTCAAAGAATTCCGGATCACCCCTGATCATCTCGGCCAGCGAGCCGATCATGGCGGGGCCGAGCAGCTTATTCGATAAGACTGTGTGCGAGTTGCAGATTCGGTCCGCCAGCGCGACCTCGTCGGCGAAGGCTTCTGACGGCAGAGGGCTTTCGGTGTCGCAAACAAAGCCAAAGGGAAGTGGCACGAAGCCGTAGGTGATCTCGCTCCTCCAGTCCCGCATGACATCGCGCACGATCAGGTCAACGGTGAAGCGACTTAGCGAACCGGCGACCGAGGACAGGAAGGCGCCAATCATAACTGGTGGACCGTCACTCACGGCTAGGATGCCGTCCTCGCGCGGCGGCGCGAAGCCCGTCCCCTCCGCCGCGGCTCTGTTGCTCCATTCGAGCCAGATCGTCGGCGCGGGCAGGCGAATGCTCGGCAGCAACCGCTCCAGGACCTGTGGGTGGCTGACGGCAAGGCCGCCGGCCGCGCGCGCGACCTCGTCGTCGATCATGTAGCGCCGAGCCCCGAGCAGGCGAGCCTGCTCACGCTTCCCCGCTGGGCCAGGCAGCATGGCCCCTAGCGGCATAGCCGCCTTCCCTCGGGTTAAGGCTTCCGAGAGGCTGTCCGCGACGCTGCCATTGACCAGGCTCATGCCGTCGCACCTTTGCAGACTGGAGAGATAGATGGGCGCCTTCCGGGTGAACTGTCTAGCAACGGCGCCACGGCCGCGATCACACCAGTGATAGGTGTTTTGGCCCATTTTCGCTGCTTGACGGTTACGATGAACAAGAACTCCAATGTTTTACAACCTAGCCCTGCAGTCTCATTGGGCCTGACGGCGTATAAAGCTTAGGAGGAGCCCGCAAGCACGTTGGATGGAGTTTGAGCGCGGGGTTAACTGTCCACCTTTCCAACCATTCTCCGCTGGTAGCCCCCGCGTATCCAGTACGTTTTGTTAACTATTTCGTTGTTGCTCTTTCATATTTCTCGTACTGATGCAAGGGTGTGGTTTGGGCGCCTTCGGCGCAGTGCAATAGCTATTTGGCGGCCCTATGTGAAAGCTTTGCGAGGAGACTTCTCACTGGTCCCATTCAATTGGGAAGCGCCGCGTGCAATCGCCCACGTGGCGAGGCACGCCAGCTTTTGCTGCACTTCCAGCTCGTACCGATATTCGTAATGCCCTCGGAGGTTTTTGAAATCATGGAGGCGCTACTCCGTAGACATACCTTGGCGTTCGGGACGCTTTGCGTCTTGTTGTTGAGCGGCGGTGTGTCCTCTGCGCAGATGGTAGCCGTTCCGCCCCTCGGCGGTGCTGATAACACCGGTGGACCGCAGCACCAGGAAGCCGGGCAGCGGCGGACCGTTGAAGCGCAGGGATCAGGCTCTACCGAAGTGGAGGCTCGCGCTTCTGCTGTCCGCGCGGCACTTGAGCAGGTAGCGGGTGTCTACCTCTTGTCTAGCCGCAGTCCCGAGTTGCGAGTGCGGGGATCACAGGTCCGCGACGCATTTGAGGAGCGGGTGGGAGCACGCCCGAACGCCTTCGTCGAGCGTGTGACCACCTTGGGTACGTGGCAGGACAAAGACCAAATCAATGTCCTAATTCGGGCGGACGTGGTGGTGACCCGGCTTGTCGAGGCGATGCGCGAAGCTCGCCTTCCTCTGATTCCCATCGACCCGATTGGCGTGGCGGCGGCGCTGAGCACGCAAGCCGATCGCGACGCGTCCGCACGGCAGCTTCTCGCGCAGTATCTGGCAGACCTGCCGAGGAACGTCGATGTACAGCTTGGGCGCCTGCAGACTGCGGCGCTCTCAACGAATCCGGACTTCGCTACGATCACCGCTCCGGTGACCTTCCGGGTCAAGCCCGACTACATCGCCCGCGGGCACGCACTGATGCGGGATGCTCCGGAGGAGTTTGAGACTGGCAGAGTCCCGGGCCGCAACGCTTCGTTGGCAGTCTGCGCCCCCCGCTTCGAGACGGCCCGTGTCCAATTCGGGATGCAGAGTACTGTATCTTGTCGCGGTGTCGGCACTTCGCGGGAACTGCTCGCCGGCATGCAGATTGAGAACAAGGACGCTTTTCTGCTCGGCGACGGCAGGTGGCGCCTCGCCAGCCCGAACGTCACGTCCCTTTTCCCAGGAGCGAACACGAACGGCGGAGTCTTCTTGAAACTCCACCTAATCGACGGCTCCGGAGGTTTGGTCGCGGCGGGGTCCACGAGGCTGCAGATCAGTTGCATGCAGCCCGTGTTCCAGGGGCAGATCGCCCACATGAGTGACTGGGAGCGGCTGTACTTCGAAGGAGAGCGCCGTCAGGGCAAGGAGGTGTTTGTGAACATCTTCGGCGCCGCAGACCGCAACACCGATCGGCGCTCGCAGAGCGCAGGTCCCGCCCCTGCCACCTGTAACTACTCATACGGCGAGTTCCTTGGCCGTTTCGTAGGCAACCCGCGGGCTCCTGATGAACAGCGTCTGTTTCATGCTGTCGTGCCGCGCACGGCGGTCGAGCAGACAGCTAACTTGCGCCTCTCCGTGTCGTGGACGCCGTGACGGACGGCCGGACCCGCGACGCTAGGGGGGATTCCGTTCGACTTGGCTCACGGAACGCGCTCTAACCTGTTGTTTGATTAAGCAAATTACTCTGATCAGGTGATTTCACCTGATCAGAGGTTGCTTTGGGCAGCGCTGCAATGTGAGCCTTTGCTTAATCGACGCAGCGCTAAAACAGAGGCCTTAAATGACATGGCGAGCCGCAGCCGGCACCGCGATAAATCTCGTCTTCACTGCGTAGGATGCAGTTGCGCTAGTCGCAGCGGCCTTCGGCCTTTGTGGTGTACCAGTTTGGGGCATCCCAGCCACACAATGAGTTTCTGGGTTGTGACGCTATGTTGGAAAGCGATGGATGAACAATCTTTGGTTACCCACCACTCTAGTTTCGAAGGACGGTATGGTGATGCTTTGCCCCCTCGGTGTCCTCAACAACATCATTGTTGGTTTCAAGTCATTTAGGTAACCGTTCGATTCAGCGATGATCATTGTCGTGCCCGGAAAATCGACAAGCGACATGATCTCCCTTGAATTTAGCTCTGCGCGAATGGTTTTATTGTAAGAAGCCAAGAGAAAGCGCCTGCTTCGCACGTCGAAGCGAAGCGACAGGGACTTTGTCGGTGAGTAGTTATCGGGTGACAGGTTTAGATCTAAATCACCCGATCTCGGGCACAAAAAACAACCGCTCCGGATAAAATTTTCTGCATCTTCAGATTTCCTAAAGAAGTAAGCATGCAGCGGGATAATTACTGCTCTTCCCTCCGGGTAATCCTCCCATCCGAGCTGCACCGGCGTAACATCGCCATGATGCCTGCGCTCCAAGCTTAGGACTTTCTCAACATCATGTTGTTTTATCCTGCAGAATTCCCGGTATCGAATGGAAGCACAATCGATTTCGAATTCAACATCGATGATGGGATTTTCGATCGGCTGCAATACTCTTGCTAGCTCAAAGATGGTGCGCTCTGTTCGATTTAGCACAACAAGCATTTCCCGTTGGACTCGGTCATTCCTGGCTGTAGTTTCACTATTCTCTCTGAACTGACCGACAATGCTCAAAGCCGCCAAGACGACGGTGAGCAGCATCAAACAGCGTCCCCAGATCGTAATTTTTCCTGAAATCTTGTTTTTCGGCTCCCAAAAAATAGCCGCCACGGCAAAACCGGCGGAGAGGAGGAGCGATATCTCTTTCCAATATTCTAAAACGCTCATTTGTGTATTCTCGTTGCAAGAGTTCATGAATGATGACGATGGGATTTGAAACTAGCGGGCAGACACTGTACTCGACAGCTCGACTTGCCGGATTGGGAATACAAACGCTGCAGGGCGGGGTCCGCCGTGGCAAGCTCGCCGTGCATGCGGACCGTGGGAGAATGACCTCATTATTGTTGGAAGGTGCTCCCGTGCTGAGCAGCAGCGCACAAGCTGTGGCAAGGTGCAGGCACCAGGCCGCATTGTACAACCTTACGACACTCGGCGGCGCACGAACTGGCACTAAAATTGTGCTAATGACCTAATCCAGGGCATGCTAATGCAAGTGTTCGAAGCAGTATGAACACAAGGCAAAGATCGCACAATTTTCCCTTTGAACTTGATCCGCACAACTAGCTTTGGCAGCCCGTCAGCGTCCGAACCAAGTGCTTCGGTGATGAGCCAGGAAGCGTTGCTCCGCCGGTGTCAGATCTGCTCGCAACGAGCACGGTAGCCCAAGCCGCGCGCGATCTGTCGCTGGAAGGTCGGTGGATATCAGCATAGTGCCGTCACCCTCGAATGAGATAAGGCCAGCGTCGAAGAGCGCATCGAGATGTGCAGCAAGCAAGAGACCATTGCTTGGGTCAAGTCGGTCAGCATTCGTCGCTCCTCGCCAAGGGCGAATATGAGACGCGCGAAGTACCTGCGGCGCCAAAACCCCGGTGACGGCGCACGCGCCTTTCCAACGACGCATCAGACCTGCACGGAACTGCCCTTGGCCGCGGCGCGCCTGCACGAGAGCCAGTCGGGTTGTCTCAGGGATCGTCGCATCGGACCGGATTGCAGCGACGTCAGCCTCGACTTCATCCGCCATCGTACCGGCCGAAACGGGTACTGTATTCGCGCTTGCCCATAGTGCCGACAAGGCGTCTGCCTCATCCGGCTTCAGGAGGAAGTTCGTACCGGTACGCCCGGTCAAAACCTGCATCTTGGCCAACACAGGGTGTGCTGCGGCGATATCGCGCTGAATCAAGTCAGTCCCATCTGCGACACGCAGGAGCCGCAGCTTGACGCGGTTTTGCGGCAGCATCGCGTCAGGGGTTCCGCTTTTTCTGACCCAAAAGGATTCGGCGGCAGCGTCGTCTCGCTGGACGCTGGGTAGTTCCATTATCTCGGCTTCGCCGATGACGCCGCTGTCGGTTCTGGACCCGCTGCCAATGGCTCGCCAGAAGAAAACCCTATCACCGATGTCCATATCGGCAGCTTTCTGCCGCACGAGCCACAGCAGGTAAGCCGGTCGTGTCACTAGATACTGTGTAATGTCGAATGCATTTGGGTTTGCCTGGAATATCCACGTCTTTGGATGAGCAACACTAGGCACCGTGCCAGTTGCATCGTGACCACCGTCGACTGCTTCGTCGCTGGCCTGTGCTGGATCCTCAACGACGGAGAAGCCTAGCCCTTCCAGTTTACTTCGAACAGTCGCGTCCCCGCCGGAGAATTCCTCGGCACGAAGCCAACCGGCTCCTCCAGTATGCTGCAAGCCCCAAGCAACACCCGCAATTGCCTTTGAGTCGTACCGCTTTCCGTTGACGATCAGCCAGAACCGGCGGGCGGGCCGGAAGCCGTGGCGACGCAGGAACTCGACGCGCCCAAGCTCATCAAATTGCGCTAATGCTTGGCGTACAGCAGCGGGATCGGTGAGTTCGTCAAGAGAAGGCATTGCGTTTATCTCCGAAGTCGTATGGCGATGGCATTTAGCCAGAGTTCTGCTGATCGACCCCTATGGACTTTCCCCCACGGAGTGGAGGGGTGAGATCAGAGCGCCATGCGGCTGAGCGCATGGTGATCCTTTCCATGCTGGCCCGCGCCTCGACCGGGGTGCGGTAGCCGACGCCCGAGCGCAAACGCTGCCGGTTGTAGAAGACTTCGATGTACTCGAACACCGCCGCCTACGCCTCCTCACGGGTGCGGAAACGGACTTGGTGGACGTGCTCAGTTTTGTGCGAAGCGAAGAAGCTCTCCATCGGCGCGTTATTGAGGTAGTTGCCGCGGCGGCTCATGGATTGCGTGATGCCGTGCCGCTCCAGCACCGCCCGGTAGGGCTCGGACGCGTATTGCACACCGCGGTCGCCGTGGTGGACCAGTCCAGGTGGCGGGCGATGCCGCTGGATGGCCATGACCAGGGCGCCGATGCACAGCTCGGCCCTGAGGTGGTCGGCCATGGCCCAGCCGACAATCTCACGCGTGGCCATGTCTTTGATCGCAGCCGGATACAGGAAGCCGTCGCCGGTTGGAATGTACGAGATGTCGGCCAGCCAGACCTGGTCCGGCCTCTCCGCGGTGAAGTTCCGTGCCAGTAGGTTGGGTGCGATCGGCGGCTCGTGGCGGCTGTCCGTGGTGCGGGGTGTGCGGCGGCGGCCCCGGCGAGCCGAGAGCCTCATCTCGCGCATCAACCGCTCAACGCGTCGGCGCGAATGCCGCAGCCCTTCCCGGCGCAGTTCGGCATGAACCCGAGGCGAGCCGTAGACCCGCCGGCGGGCGGCGAAGATGCGGCCGATCCGTGTAGTGCGCCCGGATGCTGAGACAGTTGGCTGCGTTAATCAGGCGGCCAAAGGTAAAGCGGCCTGCGGGCATTGAGCAAAGCGGCGTTGCTCGGCGCGGATTTGGTTTGGGGTGCGGTAGCCGTGCCGGGCGACGAGCCAAGTGGCGTGGTAGTGGGCCACGAAATCCTGCAGCCCGCACCGCAGCTGTTCGATGGTGTCGAAGGTATGCACCCAGAGGAAGTTCTCCTTCAGGGTGCGGATAAAGCGCTCGGCGACGCCGTTGCCCTCGGGCTGGCGGACGAAAGAGGGCGAGCTCTCGATACCGAGGAAGGCGATCTCGTCCTGGAAGTCGCCCGACATGTAGTTGGAGCCGTGGTCGTGGCGGAGGGACAGCCCCCTGGCCATGTCCTTTTTGATGGCACCGAAGTGGCGCAGCACGCCCTGGCGCACCGGCTCCAGCGCCTCGAAGCGGTTGCCGGAGCGCGCGGCATGATTGCCGACGCACTCGCCGGAGCAGTGGTCGACGGCCACGAACACCTGGGCCCGGCCTTCTCTGACGGTCACCGTCTCGGTCATGTCAGTGCCCCACATGGCATCCACCGAGGTGGTGGTGATGGTGCCGTCATGGGCGCGCTGCTCGGGACTGCCAATCCGGTGTGGCGCGAGCAGGTCGTGCTGGCCCATGAGACGCTGGACCCGCCGGGCCGAGGTGCGGATGCCGGCATGGCGCAGCCGGGCCCAGATCTTGCGGTAGCCCTCGCCATGCAGGCGTGAGCCAGGGATCTGAGCGCGGATGTGCTCGAGTAACACGGCATCGGCGCAGGTGCCGACTGGGCCCCGGCGTGTCGGACCGGCCGGTGCCGCGGGGTCGGGTACCACGCGATGGCGGTAGACCGTGGCACGGAAGAGCCGCCAGACCCGGGCGACCTTGGCCAGGCCATAGGCGCGCCTCGTGGCCGGAGAGATGGCCCGGCTCACCGCCGCGACCTCCGGCGGCCCAAAGGCCGGCCGCCCTCCAGGACCGCAATTTTCTGCTCCAGCAGCTCGTTGGCCATGGTGACCTCGCCGAGCTTGGCCTTAAGCCGGAGCAACTCCTCGTCGCGGCTGCAGCGCTCGCGCTCCTTCATCGCCGCCTCTGCCGCGACCAGGGCACGGTCACGCCATTCACTCAGACGGGCGACGGTGACGTTGAGCTCGCGGGCCACGGTCTCCAGCGGCTCACCGCGCAGCAGCCGGGTGACCGCGGCCAGCTTGCGCCGGGCAGAGTTGCGACGCTCCGGCCCGGCCGCACTCGAGGGGACCCCGGCGTCAGTGTTCTGGGCACCCGCCGGCGCCCCCTCGGGCTTGTCGTTGTGGTTCTGGTCCATCGGTCTGACCTCCGGTTGCGGTGACCTCTACCGCAGCCGGCTGTCTCATCGAACCGTGCCGCACCCCAGATGCGGCCGATCCGCCTGCGTAGATCGGCTTCCTGCCTCGGCACGGCTTTGGGCGGCGGGGATCGCGCGCAGCCAGGCGTAGAAGCCGCTCACGCTCGCACCGACCATCCGGCACAGTGTGGCCACGGCGTGGTTCGCCCGCTCGGCCGGCACGAACGCGTACTTCGTCCCGTTCATCCGCTTTGCGGTTGAGCTCCCTTGGCGAAAAAAGCCGCCGCCTTGCAGAGGATTTCCACCTCCTCTTCGAGCCGCTTCACCTCGCGCTTCAGTCGCTGCGCTTCCGCCTGCTCCGCCTTGCGGGCGGCCAGTGCCTCAGCCGAGCCGGCCGCCAGAGGCTCGGTGCGCCACTGGCTGAGCTGCCCAGTGCCGATACCGAGCTCCGTCGCCACCCCCGACAGCCCTTTCCGCCGTCAAGCAGCCGCTTCACCGCCTGCGCCTTGAACTCCCTCGTGAAGCTCCGTCGGGTTCGCCTCTCCGCCATCCTTCCCTCCTGGGGTGCCTGGGTTCGTTAGCAAACCCTCCAGCTCCACGGGGGAAGTCCACATACGGCAGGTTACAGTTTCTAATGCTCTAGTGGCCTGCGACGCGTGGAATGTCGTGCTGACCAAGTTGCCGCTGGTACGCTAAGGAGCCGGGCAAGCTCCTCACGACGACGCTCAATCGCTCGCGCGGCGAAATCGAAGAGCAGCGCCAAAGCCGCTATGCCGAACGCCGCGCCGATCGCCCGCGATGTGTTGTAGAGACTGCCGGCACGCAGGATCAGGTGGCCGAGACCCTGGTCCGAGGAGATGAACTCACCAACAAATGCGCCCAGCAGGCACAGACTGGTGTTCAACCGCATGGAGCTGAGGATCCCGTCCAGGGAACCGGGGACGATGACCTTGACGAACACCTCCCGTTCCGTCGCCCGCATCGCCCTCAGAATATCGAGTGTGTCTTTGGCGACCGCGTCAGCGCCTCTAACGGCTTGTGTGAAGGAGATGAAGAACGTCGTGATAGCGGCAAGCGCGATCTTGAGCCAAAGCCCAACGCCGAACCAGACAATCATTAGCGGCGCGAATGCCAACACAGGCATGGAGCCGATCATGGTGATCGTCGGCCGGAGAACCGCCGACACCCGCTTGTCATACCAGCACGCCAGCCCGAGCAGCGATCCGCCGAGGGTCCCCAGGATAAGCCCAGAAAGCGCTTCGAAGCCCGTAATTAGAAAATGATAAATAAAGTTCTCGAAAGCAATCATTAAATAAAGCTCGCGCACGACAGCAAAGGGCGAGCCAATGAAGAAGACAAGTCCCGGGTCAAAGCGGCCTATCGCTTCCCAACCGACCGCGATGACGAGCACTGAAATTATGTACGTCACCGAGGCGCTCTGCATCTCATTCGAGCCTTTTCCAAATTCGGTGAAAGAGGTCTTTGAAGTGATCGCCATTCCTGCACTTCACTGCGTCGACCCCCTCCTCTCCGAGCGTGACCGGAAATATCTCCAAAATCTCGGCCGGACCGCGCGACAGCACGATGATTCGGTCCGCCAGAAAGATCGCTTCCTCCAGGTTGTGCGTAACCATGATGAGGGTCAGCCCGAGGCCGGTGCATCGGCTCTTGAACTCGGTCAGCAGACCCAGGCGGGACACAAAATCAATTGCGGAGAAGGGCTCGTCGCAAAACAGGATACTCGGCCGTCTCGCAAGCGCCGAAATCAGTGTTACCTTTTGGCGCATGCCGCCGGACAGGTGGTGCCAGCTGTGAGCTTCGAACCCGCGCAGATTGAAGCGATCGAACTCTGCAAGCACGCCGTCAACCGCCGCCCGGTTGAGTTCCCCCCGCAGCTCCAGCCCAAGCGCAGCGTTCTGTAGTGCCGTCCTCCAGGGCAACATTTGTGCCGACTGAGGAATGAATGCGATCCCCTCGTCAACGCGCCGTGTGTTCCGCTCAATCCGGCCGGAGCTGGGTTGTTCAAGGCCGAGGAGGAGGCGGAGCAACGTTGTTTTCCCGCACCCGCTGGGGCCGATAATTACCAGGGACTCGCCCCGCCTGACCTCAAAGCTCAGATCACGTAGCACGGACAGCGGAGCTGAAGCGGTATCGAAGGTGTGAGAAACCCGATCGCAGAGGATGTCGATCTCAGTCGTCTCGGAAGCCATTCAAGTGTCCTGACCCAATTGCGTCAAAATGTCCTGTATGAAGACGCTGAGCAGGAGACCGGCGGCGACGCTCGCCCACAGCTCCGGTATCGCCCGCATATGAGCTAGAACCGCTCCTACGAGACCCAAGAGGTAGAAGCTGCCAAGCACAATAGCTCGTCGGTCCATTCGCTTGCGTTTCCTAAAATGCATCGAAAAACCGAACAAGCTGAGGACAAAAGCCGAAAAAAGAATGATGTCAATGCCGAGGAAACCGCCGAGCACCCCGCCAAGGGCTACGCAGAAAGCACAAAGGAGAGCGATGGGACCTGGTTTCAAAGTCGCCCGCGTCGGCCTCTCGCCCGTCAAACGTATATCGTAATGCCGGCCGATCTCCGTCTTCATCGCCGTTAAGGCAAACACGCTATATGGCGTCACGAGCTGGTCGTAGGCGTGCGCGATCGGCTCAGACAAACTCTCATCAAACTCAAGGTGACGCGATTCGATAGAGGCGCGACTCGCTGATGCCCATTGAGTCCTCTGCACGGCAATGTTGACAGAGAAGACTAGTGCGGCATTGGCAGCCGCCAGGGCGGCGGTGATCGCCTCCCGCGACTCGTTGAACCGATCGCGCGCAAAATCGATGATGTCATCAAGTTCGAATCGAACGGCAATGAGCGCTCGCTGCAGGGCACGTAGGAGATTATGCGTGAAGTCTTTATTCTGACCGATAAAGTCGCTGCGTGCTAGAAGTGCGGTGACCATAACGTCGTGATATTCCGCAGTTGAGGCAAGCGGCAGGACAATCTGCATTCGCCCAGGAGAGCGGGCAGCATTGATGGCGGTGATGATGTCCGGCGAGAGCGCGATCGAATTCTGGTATCGGGCTAGTGCGATGAACTCCTGCCCGGGGGCAACCTTTACGATCCGGTCGGTGTCACCGGCCACGATGCGTCGCGCGATCCCATAGGTCGTCGTGCCCTCCTCGTAACAGATAACGCGCTCGAATCGCGCGAGCTCACCGAGAGAGGTAGCTGGCGGTGCCTCCTTATCGATCGCCCAGATTGCAGCATTCGTGATCAGGTTGGCTAACACGCCAATTCTTGCACGGTCCTCCTCCGGCCGCTGGTAGATCAGCATAGCGTCGCACACGGCGAAGTGAACTTCCTGCTCGCCGGGCTGGTCGGACAGCAGCATCGCAAGCGCGCCCGCGTCAGAGCGCGGCGATGCAAGTATTATCTCAACGTCATGCGTGGCAGGGTCGATGTACCCAAAGAAACCTTTGCTATGAGCATAATAAAGAGGGAGATAAAGGAAATGGTTTGCCATAATTGCTATTTGTACACGCATCACTGTTCGACCTCCTCGTACGCCACCGGCGCGGGAGCCATGCCGACTGGCTCGGTCATTGAAGTCTGCAGGCGCGGACAGCCTGTTCAGCGAAGGTGTTGTCGACGTAGCGGTCAATGGCGGCAGCCGCCCGCAAGTCGCCGGCGCGCAGGCGGAGCTCGAGCGCTTTTTCCCAGGCGCTCGGGCTGATCGGGGCGACCGTGGGAATAATGCGCGCCTCGAGAACCCGCGTAAGTGCGTCCCGGGCCACCTGCGACGGAATGTCGGGAAAGCGCCGGACTAGGATTTGTAGCGTCTGGTCTGGGCGTGCATGAATGTAGTCGAGGGCCTTCTGGAGGGCGCAAACGATGTCCCTCACCGTACTGGGATTGTCCCTAATGAAGGTCGGCGTCGTCACAAGACCTGTTGTGGCGAACTCGCCGTATTGGCTAGCAAGGCTGTAGACGACGCGAGCATTCTGCTCGCGGACCGCTGTCGACACATTCGGCTCGAGCTCGAGCGCTATGTCGGCTTGCCGGGCGCGCAGGATGGGCAGGAGCGCGCCGAAGGCACCCTGGCGAATCGCGGGCTCCAGTCGTCCGCTGCGGAACATGTCCGCCTGCAAGGTGTAGGCAGTGGAAGGCGCTGGAAACGTCGCTACGGTGTAACCGCGTAACTGCTCGGGCCTGCTGATCGTGGGAATGTTAGTGCTCAGGGCGATGCCCCAGAAGGGCACGCCACTGACGATTGAAGAGACAACACGTCCCGGCTGCCCCTGCTGGTCGGAGATTGCGATGAAGGTGGGATCTCCCACGCCAAATTGGGCGGAGCCCCCAACAACAGCCGACCAAACTTTGTCGTCGCCGCCAGCGCTGGTGATTTCAACCGTTAGGCCCTGCTGTTCAAAGAAGCCAGCATCTTTAGCTACGTAGAGTGGGGCATACAGAAAGAAGTCGGCGACCTGCGCGATTGTGATGCTCCTGCTTTGGGTGCCGGAAAGAGACGCGGAGTAGTACCAGTAGCTTCCACTGAGCAGGACAACGATAAGCAGCAGTCCATACAGAAGCCGCTTCAAAATGGCCTCCCGAGCGCTTGTTTCAGGCTAAGGTGAAGGGAGCGTTATCTTATGGCAAGCCCCCAAGATGTGTGCAGCGCTTAGTAGGAGACGCTCGGGCGGCCTTCTCATGTTCGGGCTCCTCGCTCCAGCTCGAACCCAATGATCTTTGGCGCAGGCGTCCTGTATGCTGACGAGGAGTGTGGCCTGAGCCGAATGGATCTCAGCCGCCGCCCAGAGAATTTCATTCCCCGGTTCCCATCGCTGCTCCAGTCGGTCTCCTCACAACTTGTCTCTCGTGACCAGACCAACGCGCTGAGGCGCAGGTTTGGCCTAGGTTTCTGCGGTGACCTTGATGGTGCGACTTCGGAACGGAGGCGGTTTTTCTCTCCGAAATGCCGGAGACTCTCCGGACCTTGAGGGTAGGGTGATTTAACCCTCAAGCTTTACTGCATTGAGATCGCACGATTTTCGGGCGGGATACTGGCGGCTTATTCAGCGTGGCGACCGCCTGCCGGTCGAAGCTGTGGGCCAATATCCTTTCTCCGTCTCCAAGCTCTTGTCCCTTGCGAGGTGCCGACGGACTACCCGCGTCCGTCAGCCAAGCACCTATCCAAGGCTTAGGCCTTCGAAGGCGGAACGACTGGTGCAGCGCGTCAGCCAGTCATCGACCCGTGGATACGGCGAAAGGTCGAACTTTGCCGGCCGCTGCCAGTCGAGCACCGCGGCGAGGTTCAGGTCGGCAACGGTAAAGCGGTCGTCGAGCAGCCAGGATCGGGCCGACAAATGCCGCTCCAACACGTTCAGCGGCCGTTCCATGTCGCTGCGGGCCTTGGCGATGGTCTCGTCATCCACTGTGCGGATCCCGAGGGCATTTATTATAAGCGTCAGCAGTGGCTTCTCCAGTTCCGCGACCGCCCAAAAGGTCCACTGGACTACCAAAGCTTCCTCCTCGGGAGAGCGCGGCACCAAGGCGCTCCCGTCGCCATATTTCCGGGCTAGATAAAGGTTGATCGCCATGGATTCAAACAGCGCGAAGCCGTTGTCCTCCATAGCCGGGATGCGGCCGTTCGGGTTTACTCGCAGCAGTTCCGGCATCTCGCGTGCGACGCGGTAATGCACGGGCACAAGCTCATGCGGCACGCCGAGTTCGCGCGCTAACCAGAGGCAGCGCGCCGTACGCGATTGTGGAATGCCATAGATCCTCACCGGATCCGCCATATTCTTCCTCCCTCGATTTATCGCAGCGCACCCGTTTCGGCCTGACACTGGGAGGGTGTTGGCGCTGGCGCATTCGTGCCGCCAGCTAGCTCTGGACCATAGCTACGGTCTGTCCGATCTTGGGTGTGCACTCTTTAGTTGTGGAGAGCGGCGACACAGTGTCGCCCCGGCCGGTCTTTCAGGGCAGCCTAAACTCCCCCGTGTTGCGATTGCAGACGCGCAACACCCCAAGCTCCAGGGCCGGGATAGGCGCAATAGGCTGGAAGGCTATCTCACCGGAGATGCCTTTGTAGCGGCCCGTGCCGCCGACTAGGGCACCGCTGCCACGTCCTGCCTCGACGGTCCAGCGTATCAGGAGCCGGTCCTCGCCGGTTTCGGCCCACTCGCAGTAGCCCCGGCCCTCTAATAAGGCGCCGCCCAGAGACGCAAGTGTCCCGACGCAGCGCGTAGCGGAGTTATTGAAGGCGCTGTTGGACTCGTTCGCGCGAGTGATGCCACGGAATTGGAGAGACTGGACACGGTAGGCAGATGCGCTCTCAATGACAGACACGTCGGCCACGTAGCAGTGCGTCACGTCGATGCGGCCGGTCGTCTGCTGAGCCTGGGCGGCAACGTCTGCTGCAAGGCAGTAGCCGCTCAGAAGGACAGCAAGGACCGCCGGGCGGGGAATAGTCATGGGTGTTTTCCTCCCTGGTCGCGCCAGAGCCTGCGACTGTCACTTGGGGAGTGCCATCCAGGCCCGGTGCCTGGATTAGGTGCCATCCGGATCGAGCTCAGCGATCACAGCTGAGTGACGGGATCAGCGTCTATCAGGCCTTGGTGGGGTTGAGCCGAGCACGGCCAACTAGCGTAACCTGGGCAAGGCTCTTACCCGAGATAACTCCCGCTTAGCCTGGGTGGGATGTGTCGACCGCCGGCCGGTTGGAGTTACGGACGAGACCGGTGTGTCTGCCCTCAAGCTGTTGTTCCTTCCGGAGCCCTGGTAGAATGCCCGACCCCGGCGTATCTCCCGCTATCACCGGAGATAGTGGAGCGCGTAGTGGCCCTACGCCGACCGAGCCGCCGGGCGAAATCACACAGTGGACAGTCGCCGCCAGACCTGCGCACGAGTGCTAGTAGATAGCGCCTGGCGAATGGTACTTACGTCTAAGTGATGGCCTCTGCTCGTCCTGCCCGGTAGGTGATCGCATAAGCAGCGGGCTGCGAATCCAAATTTGGGAGGAGATGTCCTTGAGCAACCACGACGCGGCGGCTCGGCGGCACTCCCCAGCCTCTTACTCGCGGTATACGGGCGCGATCATGGCGCCTTGGACCGACGACCTGATCGCGCAAGCCCGATGCAGGGACGGGGACCGGGTTCTAGACGTAGCGTGCGGAACCGGCCTTGTAGCGAGCCGGGTCAGACCGGCCAGCGGCGCGCGATGCATGGTCACCGGCGTCGACATCAACGAAGGCATGCTGGAGATAGCGCGGCAGATTGAAGGAATTGAGTGGGTACACGGAGACGCGTCGAAGTTGCCGTTTCTGGACAGCAGCTTTGACGCCGTGCTTTGCCAGCAGGGGCTCCAATACTTCCCCGACCGTGCCGGAGCCGTGAGAGAAATGGCGCGAGTCCTCTCGCCCGGCGGGAGGCTATCCGTCGCTGTTTGGGGGGCGCTGGAGCGACAGCCCTTCTACGTCGCCTTGACGGACGGGCTGGCTGCCTACCTACCGGCACACAAGGACGCCTACGCTCTGGCTTTCTCACTCAACACGGCTGAGGAACTGCGCACATTGGCTACAAACGCTGGTCTGCAGGATGTGCGGGTCCGCTTCGAGCATAGGACAATCCGCTACCCCGACCTCAGGGAGTTCGTCGGCGGCTTCATGCAGGGAACCGCGATCTCCGCAGCGTTTATGGCTCTGCCGGAGGAGAGGCGGGGTGCGTTCGTGGATCACGTCACCGCACTGCTCGCAGGCTACGTGGACGACGGGGGCATGGCCCTACCGCTGGAGAACCACTTCCTTACTGCTACACGGTGACTACCGCCCCCTTTCACCGGATTGTCTTGCACCATTGAACCGTGGGTATCTTCCGTCAGGAACCCACCACTAAATTTGCTCCAGAGGCTCGTTTCCGCTTTCCCGCATGTCCTCCGGCCGGTGCACGCTTTGACCGGCCATGAGTAGTGGCGCCAGGACCCGCTCAATCGGTTGGCCGTCCACCCGCACCTCAAACACATCCCGGCGCGCGTAGTGCCCGGCCACATCGCAGACGGCCTTCGCCGCCGCGACCGCCTCCAGGGACACGTCGGCCAGGAGGATCGTCTCGCCCTCGGCTGGCCCTGCGATCACCTCGCCCCGAGGGTCAATGATGAGGCTGTCGCCGGTCATGTCCGGGCCGCATAGCGCGCGGAAGCGCTCCGGCACGTCCTCGCGCCGCCGCAGGCCCCCCACGCACAGCACGTAGCAAGCGCCCTGGGCGGCGAAGGCGCGTGAGAGCAGCGTCTGCCGTGGCCAGAGATACCCGCCACGCGGCGCCTCCGTGGGCTCCCAGCCCGGCCACCCGGCGACGTGGACTTGCGTTCCCTGCGCGATCAGCGTGTAGCCCGGCAGCAGCATCATATGCTCGTAGCAACTCAGCGCACTAACCCGCGCATAGGGTCGCTCGTGGACCCGCAGGCCAGACCCGTCGGGGCCGTCACCCCAGATGGTGCGCTCCCGGTGAGTGGGCTTCAGCTTGCGGTGGCGCCCAATAATGGCGCCCTCGCGCCCGCCGATCAGGAGCGCGGTGCACCAGACCGTGCCCAGCGTGCGCGGGTCGCGCTCAACCACGCCGATGGCGACATCGATCCCGGCCTCGTGCGCCGCCCGGCACAGCCTGTCCGTCTCCGGACCAGGGACCTCTATGGCGCTGGCGATGTATTCGGCGCTCGCCCGCCAGAACGCCTCATCCATCGGCGCCCCGAGGAAGAAGGGAAAGCCCGGCAGCCACGCCTCCCCAAAGGCAGCGAGGGTGGCTCCGCGCGCCGCCGCCTCCCGGATTAGCCGGCACGCCTTGTCAGTCGAGGCAGCCGGGTCGAGGAAGGCCGGTGCGGCCTGGACGGCGGCGAGGCGGAAGGTCGGGAAACGGGTCATGCGTGCCTCCTACTTGCTCCCGCTGCCGAACCCACCGTGCCGCCTCGCCTCGCATTGCAGCCCCGGCGGCCTCGGCAAGTCGGTTCCAGAGCCAACGTCGTGGAGCTGAGTGCAGGATGGCGTGTTCCAGCATCTCCGGCGAGGCATCCCGGGCGACCCGCGACAGATCGATCTCGACGGTGGCCAAACGTCGCCAAGGAGCACCGTCGGCCATCAGCTGCTTGGCGAACTTGTGCAGCATGGTCTCCTGGGCCGAGGCGCAGGTGCGATCGGTCGCATGCGCGAAACGGGCGACCCGCATCTCGCCCCGGCGCGCTACGAGGGGGGCGCCCTATGCTGGGTAGGAGCAGCCGCACTTCAAGCCGGCGGGCACCTCTGAGGCACGCATGAGGCGGCCATCCGATGCCTCACCGTAGGGAAGAAGCACGCCGTCCCCGCGCAGGGAGCACTCGGGTGTCCTGGGAAGCCCGCTGCTTTCCATGCGCTCCAGCTTCACCCGGCACCTGGGCTGAGAGCAACAGCATGGGCAGACGCAGCGAGTGGGTGCACGACGCTGGAAGAGCCATATAGAGCGCAGGCGCGACCGAGACCCCAGGAAACGAACGGCCCGGCATGGACGGAACGAACAATGCGGCGGCGCCCTCGACAGAGGTTCTGGCTGGCTTGGTCGAGCGGGTCACCTTCCACAACGCCGAGACCGGCTTTTGCGTCCTGCGGGTCAAGGTGCGCGGGCAGCGGGACCTCATTACCGTGGTCGGCCATGCCGCCCTGATCTCGGCCGGCGAGTTCATCAGCGCCTCGGGTGTGTGGATCAATGACCGCACCCACGGTCTGCAGTTCAAGGCCTCGTTCCTGAAGGCAACAGCGCCGACCACGCTCGAGGGCATGGAGAAGTACCTCGGCTCAGGTATGATCCGTGGCATCGGCCCGGTCTATGCCAAGAAGCTGGTCGCGGCTTTCGGTGAGGCGGTGTTCGACTTGATCGAGCAAGAGCCGGATCGCCTGCGCGAGGTCACGGGCATCGGACCGAAGCGCGCCGCCCGCATTGTCGCCGGTTGGGCGGAGCAAAAGGTGATCCGCGAGATCATGCTGTTCCTGCACTCAAACGGGGTCGGCACCTCCCGCGCGGTCCGCATCTACAAGACCTATGGCTCGGACGCGGTTAGGTTGGTCAGCGAGAACCCTTACCGGCTCGCCCGCGACATCCGAGGCATCGGCTTCCGCACCGCCGACCAGATCGCGGCCAAGCTGGGCATCGAGCCTACGGCCATGATCCGGGTCCGCGCCGGCATCTCCTTCGCTCTGGCTGAGGCCATGGAGGGGGGCCATTGCGGCCTGCCCGAGACGGAGCTGGTCGCCCTCGCACAAGGGCTGCTGGACGTGCCGGAGGCGCTGGTTGGGGAGGCTCTTGGCCTGGAACTTGGAGCGGGTGACGTGGTTGCCGACACGCTGGAAGGGCAGCGCTGCATCTTCCTGGCCGGCCTGTATCGGGCTGAGCGCGAGATCGCCGAACGGCTGCGGCGCCTCAGCTCCGGCGTGCCGCCCTGGCCGGCGATTGACGCTGACAAGGCCATACCTTGGGTGGAGGCGAGGACCGGCTTGACCCTGGCCGAGAGCCAGCAGGCGGCGGTGCGCCTGGCGCTCGCCTCCAAGGTGCTGGTCGTCACCGGCGGCCCAGGTGTGGGCAAGACCACCTTGGTCAACTCGATCCTGAAGATCGTGGCGGCCAAGGGTCCCGAGATCGCGCTTTGTGCCCCGACCGGCCGGGCGGCCAAGCGCCTGTCCGAGAGCACCGGACGGGAGGCCACCACCATCCACCGGCTGCTTGAGGCCGACCCGAAGGAGGGCGGCTTCAAGCGCACCGACCTGCAGCCACTCGACTGTGACCTGCTGGTAGTGGACGAGACCAGCATGGTCGATGTCCCGCTCATGCGGGCGCTGCTGAAGGCTCTGCCGGAGGGGGCAGCCCTGCTGCTGGTCGGCGACGTGGACCAGCTGCCCTCGGTCGGGCCAGGGCAGGTTCTGGCCGACGTGATCGCCTCAGGCGCGGTTCCGGTGGTGCGCCTGACAGAGGTGTTCCGCCAAGCTGCCGGGAGCCGCATCGTAACCAATGCCCACCTGATCAACCGGGGTAAGATGCCAGACCTCACGGCCCAAGAAGGCTCGGACTTCTATTGGGTCGAGGCACCCGATCCTGAAACCGGGGTAGAGAAGCTGCTGGCCGTGGTGCGCGAGCGCATCCCGCGTCGCTTTGGTCTCGACCCGGTGCGGGACGTGCAGGTGCTCTGCCCGATGAACCGCGGCGGGCTCGGGGCGCGGTCGCTTAACATCGAGCTGCAACGGGCGCTGAACCCGCCCGGCGAGGTCCGGGTCGAGCGCTTCGGCTGGACCTTCTGCCCCGGCGACAAAGTGATGCAGATTGCCAACGACCACGAGCGCGAGGTCTACAACGGCGACCTCGGCATCGTACGCCGGATCGACCTCGAGGAGGGCGAGCTGGTCGTCGACTTCGATGGCCGGGAGATCGCCTACGGTTTCGGCGAGCTGGACGAGCTCGTCCTGGCCTACGCCACCACCGTCCACAAGAGCCAGGGCTCGGAGTACCTGGCCGTGGTCATCCCGCTCACCACCCAGCATTACCCCATGCTCCAGCGCAATCTGATCTACACGGCGTTGACCCGGGGCAAGCGGCTGGTGGTGCTGGTGGGCCAGAAGAAGGCACTGTCCATCGCCGTCCGCGGCCAGCAGACCCGGCGTCGCTGGTCGAAACTGAACGAGTGGCTTCATGGCTAGCTGCGCCATAGCCGGTCAGTTCTTGTGGGTCAGGTGCCCATTTGGAGCCTCCGGTCCACGATTTGATGCAATCGACGCTCCTCCGATATGGCGTGGCAGGGCCGCTTCACCCTCGGCGTCCGGGCTGGGAGATTGTTGATGCAGCCACGCATGGATCCCACCCGTTCCCTTCGCTACGAAATGCTGTTTGGTGACGCGTTGCGGCCACTGCTGCCCAAGCTGGGCGAACTCATCTTTTCCGTTTTCCGGGACTGGCCCTACCTCTACGCCAGCGACCCGACAGCGGCAGGGTCTTATCTGACCTCCTATGTCGACGGGAGCAGCCCGGATGCGGCGATCGTAGTCGCCTTCGATGGCGACCTGCCGGTCGGGGCAGCGACATGCCTGCCGATGGTTCAAGCAAGCGCGAACGTGCCGAACGCCTTTGCCGCGTATGGGCTCAACCCGGCCCGGTTTTGCTACTTCGGCGAAGCAGTTCTCCTCGTTGGCTATCGCGGGCGAGGAGCGGGCGTGCGGTTCTTTGAGGAACGCGAAGCGTATGCGCGGGGGCTCGGGCTCGATTTTGCTGCCTTTTGCGCCGTCTCCCGCGATCCTGCCGACCCACGCAAGCCGGCCGGCTATGCGCCCCTCGACGCATTCTGGCGCAGACGCGGCTACATCCCCTACCCGGGTCTGGTCTGCCGGCTCGAGTGGCGCGAAGTCGGCGCGGTGCAGGATACGCCGCACGACCTCTCCGCCTGGCTGAAATCACTCTCAGGGGCGGAGCTATCGTGAAGCCCTGGCGGCCCTATCGGGTTGTGAGAAGCCTGGTCGGGACAGCTGAACCCGACCTAAGGCTACCATCATGCCTGCACGCCTTAGTCCGGTGTTGGTTGGCGAGCACGCATGGCTAGCCAGGGGTCGATGGCGGCGGCTTTGCGCCCATACCGGACGGCCAGCGTCGTTGCCCACCTTCCCGAAATCGGACACCCGTCCTTCGGCACTTTCGACCGGGAGGGGCGGGCAGAGGGCCTCTTAGGCGACCCCCAATGACCTTGCGTGGGGCGCAAACTGTAGCTTGTGCGGCAGGGCCAAGGTCACCCGAACTGACAGACCGAGGCGGATGCATGCCATGTCACTCACCATAAATCGTCCTCGCCTTGGCAATTCCTGCTGGTACCACGGCAGCCATGCCCTCGCTTTCCCTTGCCGGCCTGTCGCTGCGCGACCTCGAATACGCTGTTGCCGTCGCCGAGCTCCGGCATTTCGGGCGCGCCGCCGAGCGTTGTGGCGTCAGCCAAGCCGGCCTGAGCGAGCAGGTGCGCAAGCTCGAAGGCTTGCTTGGGGTCGCGCTGTTCGAGCGTACCTCGCGCCGCATTGCGGTTACTCCTGAGGGCGAACCGCTGCTCCGGCAGGCGCGCGACCTTCTCGACGGTGCCCGAGCGCTGCTGGAGGCAGCGCAGCGCCGTTCCGGGCCGCTGGACGGCCCATTGCGGCTGGGCGCCATCGCCACCCTCGGCCCCTACTACTTACCTGGCTTGCTCCGGGAGGTAAGAGGCGCCTTTCCTCAACTCGAACTTCGGCTGGAGGAGGGGCGCACGGCCGCGTTGCTCGACGCCCTGCAAGCCGGCGAGTTGGACGCTGTTCTGCTGGCCTTGCCAGCTGGCACCGACGGCTTGACTACCGTTCCGTTGTTCTTTGAGCCATTTCTCGCGGCCTTTCCTGCCGAGCACCCGCTGGCCGCCCAATCGGCGCTCACAGCCGCGGACCTCGCCGGCGAGGGTCTTCTGTTGCTGGAGGAGGGGCACTGCCTACGCGATCAGGCTTTGGCTTTGTGCGGTGCCACGGGCGCCGGGCGAGGCTCGCGCCTAGCCAGCAGCCTGGAGATGCTGCGCCATATGGTTGCTGCCGGTGAGGGCTTCACGCTGTTGCCGCTGCTGGCCACGCGGGAGCGGGCCGACCTTGATGGCCTCGTCCGTCACCGCGAGTTCGAGGCTGGGACCATTGGCCGCACCATTGGCCTGGTCTGGCGTGCAACCGATCCCCGGAGCACCGCCTTTCGCCGCTTCGCGCGCTTCCTGGAGGGTACAGCGCCCGTCGGCACGCGTTCTGTTCAGGAGCCGGAGGTGCTCGACGGAGCGGCATGAAACTCTGCAATTCCACAAATGGTTTAGAGCATAAGCGTTCAGCACATCACATAAACGAGAGACTAGTTGCGCCTCTCAGTGACGCATCGCCATTATCGAGTACGTCACGGCAAAAAATCCCTTGTTTTTCAGACCGTTAAAGAGTTTTCGTTTGGATGATATTGTGCCGACCTCGCATCGTCCGGTGCTGCCGATCGGAGGTGAGAGTGCTTCCGATTGGAGTGTCGCAAGGCGCCTTGGCAAGACGGCCGCACAAGACGGGAGCGGAAGCCAAGATGAGCCAAGCAATCAGCGTCATTGAGACTTAGCGGATCATTGTTGCGCTCCGGCTAAGGTAGAGCGCGTTTCCCCACCAAGCCCGTCGGTTTTCCGACAGACACGGTAGTTTTCTTCGAAAGAGCGAGCGGCCCACCGCCGCTGGCAGCGCCCGAGGGCGCGCCTGCTCCAGCCCCGGACCGAGCCCATGACTGACATCAGCTCCCGTGCCGGCATCGCCGGTGCGTGCCCGACGCCTGTGCCCAGCTTTGGACGCCGCCATCGCGTCATCTTCATCCTGGCTCTGCTGTTTGCCCCTCTCGGGCTCGATGGGACCATTCAACACGCTGAGGCTGGCCAGCGGGTCCGGGCTCACGCCGCACCGAGCCGGACTACGGATCGGCATGCCGCAACGCCGACGCCACGGCACAGAACTCCGACGGGGGCAGCTGGGCAGGTGAAGCCTGCCGGCAAGGCTTCTGCTGCGGAGCCTGGTCCCATCGTGCTCACAGCCCTGCAACGGGCCGAGGCGGCGACCGGAACCGATGCGGCGCTGCTCTTTGCCATTGCTCGGCGCGAGAGTGGCTTTGACGCCGGTGCGCGCAGCCGCAGCTCCTCCGCTCGCGGGCTAATGCAGTTCACCAATGCCACGTGGCTTGAGGTGGTGCGCGATTACGGCTCCCGACATGGGCTGACGCAGCATGCGGCCGTCCTCGCCTCGGTGCCTCGCGGCAGCCTGCCAACCGACCGCCGCCTCGTCACCGAGGTGCTGCGCCTGCGCGACAACCCACGCCTTGCATCGGCACTGGCCGCGGAGCGCCTGGAGGGCTGGCGTGGGGCGCTGGAGCGGACACTCGGGCGAGAGGCAAGTGGGACCGACCTGTACCTTGTGCACCTGCTCGGGCCAGCCGGGGCCCGACGCTTCCTTACTGAGCTGGCGCGCGCACCAAGTCAGTCCGCGAGTGCGGTTGTGGGTACGGCCTCCACGGCGAACCGGTCCATCTTCGTCCGCGATGGGCGCGCCCTGAGCTTGCTCGAAGTCTACCGCGACCTCGCTCGTTCGTTGGCAACCGACGCTTCGGACAGCGCAGCCATCCGCCAATCCGCAATGGTCCAGATGGCCGAGGCGCGCTAACGCCGAGGTCCGGATTACAGGAGCAAACCTCATGAGCCGACACGTCCCTGGACCGGTCCTGCATCGCGGCTGGCTGGTCATGGCCGCCGGTCTTGTAGCCACCTTCCTGGCAAGCCTTGGTCCCTCTACAGCGGCAGAGATTGCCCCCCGTCCGGTCGCATTCCGCGTTCCCGGTCAGGTCCGAGCATGGGGCCCCTTCACCTTCGGCATGACTCATGCCGAGGCGCACCGTGCGGCGCTGCGGATTGGCGGCCGGATGGTTCCAGCCACTGGTGCTCCGACGGCTGGCCAACCTATCGCCTACCAGGGACCTGACCAGTTCAAGGCTGGGAGGCATAGTCGCAGCAACCTCGCACTGATCTGGTTCAACGGCGGACAGCTTAGCCGGGTCACAGTGGTGCTGTTTCGGCTGGACCTGCCCAGTGCCGATGCCTGTTTGAGAGCGCATCACACCGCCGCAGCGAGCGTCCTGCCCAGCCGTGGCGCCCCGAAAGGTGCAGTGGAGGTGCTGCGAGACACGCAAGGCGGCTTGGGCGAACCCGGACAGCGCGTGGGTAAAGCAAGCGATGTGGTATGGGCAACGGAGGTGCAGCAGAGCCGGTCCCGCGCCGTTATCGAGACCACCTGGGAGGCGCCGGCAAGTGCCATGCAGGCCGGCGCTGACGAAACCTGCATCGGAACAATGACCTACCTTCCAGCAGCATAACACTGCGCTGGTAGGACAGCTTCGGGTCAGAAGCAGTCGAGCTATGCAGCCACCGGTAACGTCCGCTTCGCTCCTTCAGACACCTGAAAGCTGCTCTTCCGCTTTCGGCCACCACCGGTCACGGCCGCTCAGCGCCCATATCGGCCATCGGCAGAGTGCACCGGGTTCCTCGCAAGCGGACGTAGCGTTTCGAGGTTCGCCGACTTAGAACGGCGGAAATCGGACCCAAGCCCGTTACGTCTCCTTGCATGGGTAGTGCGATCTGCCGACCAGCACTCCGGCAAACAGGGGTAATGGTGCCGCTGGCGGATAGTGCATTCTGGTGGCTGCCCGCAGCGGCCGCTGTCCATCTGCAAACGTTACCCTTGAGCGTTACGCGACGTGGGGCCCACAGGCTGGACGGGATTTCCCGCTACTCCCACAACCCGTCCGGCATTGGCAGGCCGTGCAGGATCTCCGGCGCCAGCGGCGCCCGCACCGCGATCCCGTTGGCACCGGACCACCACAGCAGCTGCCGCGTGTGTTGCGCCGTGTGCCAGACCGAGCGTTCGAGAAAGGCATGCAACGGGTGCGTGCCGTAGAACATCTTGAGCGGCTGGTTGCAGCTGCGGTCCTCCAGCCCGTCCCACCAGGCAGTCACGCCCGCCCGCATCTCGGCGCCATAGGCGAGGATGCTCGGAATGTCGATCGCCTCGGGCGCATCGACATTCGCCACCACGGTCCAATCCTCCAGGCCCTGGGTCACAGTCTGCAGGAAGGCGTCCGGAACCTGGTAGATATGAAAGACCAGGTCACGGATGGTACGCGGCCGCTCAGCCACCGGCCGCCGCGGCAGGGCATCAGGCGGCAGCCGGGCGATGGCCTGGCCTGCGACGTCGAGGATCGCTTGCCAGCGCGCCATCAGCACCGCCGGCGCCAGGCGATCCGTGCTGTGGCTGATGCCGACGAAGTTGGCGACGTCCTCCAGCGACTGGGCGAAGGTGAAGTCCTCGCCGCGCACCACCACCGGCACGCTCCGGGCCCCGATCGAGGCGAGGAAATCCATCGCCGCAGGGTCGACGGCGACGTTGACCGGGCGGAAGGCGACCCCCTTGCGGGTTAGGAATTCCTTGAGCTTCACGCAGCTCGAGCAGCCCGGGGTCCAATACACGCTGATGCCGTCCATGCCGCGTTTCCCATCGTCTGGCCTATGAGGGTCCGCATTCTAGGGACCGCGCCGGCCATGGCTCATTCAATGTCGAGAAGGGGCCTTCGCGAGAAGCGATGGCGGCGGACTGGCCTGTCCCATACCCTTGCCGTGGCCAAGCAGGGGGAGAGGCGCCGGAATGGATCTGCGCCAGCTGAAATATTTTGTCCGGATTGTCGAGCAACGCAGCATGTCTCGCGCCTCGATCGAGCTTGGCGTGGCGCAATCGGCGCTGAGCCTTCAGATCGCAACGCTGGAGACGAGGCTGCGCCGGAAGCTGCTGGAGCGCCGTTCCACCGGCGTGTTCCCGACCGAAGCCGGCCAAGCGTTGTACCGCCACGCCATCGCCATCCTGCGCCAGGTGGAGCGGGCGGAGCGTGACATCGAACACGCCGGCGGCGCGCCGAGCGGCCCGGCCTCCCTCGGCTTGCCCACCGTGATGCAGGACCTGCTGGCGCTGGAGCTATTCGCCGCCGTGCAAGCGCGCCTGCCTGCCGTGTCGCTGCGCCTGCTGGAGGGGATGAGCTACCTGCTCAAGGAGATGGTGCTGCAAGGCCGCCTCGACACGACGGTTACCTACAAGTTCGACGCGACGCCAGGCATGAGCGAACTGCCGCTGTTCCAGGAGACCATCTACTTGGTCTCTCCGGCAACGTCCGGGCTCAGACGCCGCGAGGGCGCGATGCCGCTCGAGGAGACGCTGCGATACCCGCTTGTGCTGTCCAGCGGACAGACGGCGATGCGGCGACTGGTGCAAGCGGGTTTGGCGACCCAGGCACGAGCGCCGAAGGTGCTGGCCGAGATCGACTCCCTGCGCACGCTGCTCGATATCGCCGAGCAAGGGCATGCACACACCATCCTGCCGGCATCGGCGCTGCAGCGACACCTGCGGGGCGATGCGGCCGGTGCGCTGGTACTCAATCCACTTGAAATGTCGCGCCAGGTGCTACTGTCCACCTCCGAGCATTTGCCGCTGGGGCTGGCTGCCACGGCCGTGCATGATCTGCTGCGCGGCGTGATCGAGAATGCACTGAAGCGGAAACGCTGGATTGGCATCCACGCGCCGTCAGAGGCCGGGGCACGGCCCCCCTTGGCTGAGGGCTCGCTCGTTATGTCTGCCTCGCTGCGGGGCCGGCGTACTTCATCATCTGCACCACCGTAGCTGTGAAACGATAAGCCCCCTTCGGGTAGAGCCAGCTGTGCGCTTCATGGACGGGAATGTCGGCTTGCATGCGGCGAGCCCTCGAAAGCCGCCCAGCCGCTTTCGGCCGAGTTCCGTCACCCCAGGTTGCCCTCATAACAGCTGGCTTACGCCTTTCATTCTTTGGTGATTACGAGGCGCTGTTCCAACCAAGCCAACGGCAGCGGTTCCAGCAGCAGCGGCAACCCAAGGCCGGATGAAGCCAAGCCATCCAGGATCGCCTCGACAATATCAGGCGCCAGCAGCGTCAGCCGAAGCAACGTGCCGAGATAGCCACGCTCGATCCGCTCCGCCTCTGCCATCTCGCTGATCGAGGCGTACCGGCCCTCGTCGAGCAGACGCTGGTACCGGAACGCCCTGGCCAGCGCCTTCACCAGCGCCGGGTCAGCTCGTGTAGCCACCGCCGGCTGCCCCTCCTGCGACATCGGCGTCACCACTGTTTTCCGCCCCGACCGACGCCGGATAGTCAACGGCACCCGAACCGTGATGCTGGTGGCCGCGCTCATGCCGCCACACGCTCCGCATTGGGCGCCGCCGCACTGAGATCCCGAACCAAGCTGGCCAGCCCCTCAACCCGTAGCCGAATGTCCGCGCCACCCGGCCCGACCACGACCCGCTCCACCAGCGCCCGCACGATGCGCGCCTGCTCGGCCGGGAACAGCTCGCTCCAAAGCGGGTCCAGCCGCTCCAGCGCGTCTCGGACCTCCATCTCGGTCAGATCCGGTGCTTCGACCCTCGCCGCCAGCCAGGTGCCCACGACGATCTCCGGCTGCCGCAGCAGCGCCCGGACCTGATCGACCACCGCCGCCTCGATCTCAGCAGCCGATACCCGGCGCACGATGCCGTCGCCCTCAGCAGCTGTGTCGCCCTTCAGCACCCGCTGCGCCACGTAATAGCGGTACAGGCGCCCATTCTTTCGGCAATGCGTCGGTGATAGCGCCCGACCGTCAGTGCCGAAGATCAAGCCCTTCAGCAGCGCTGGCGCGTGCTGCCGGTTCTGGGCGGCTCGGGTCCTCGGGCTGACCTGCAGAGTGGCATGGGCCTTGTCCCACAAGGACTGCGGCACGATCGCCTCGTGCTCGCCGGCGTAGACCTGCCCCTTGTGCGTGACCTCGCCGATGTAGGTCCGGAGGTTCAGGATCTTGTAGACATCGCCCTTATCGAGCGGCCGACCCGACTTGCTGGTCACGCCCTCGGCCTGCAGGCGCCGGACCGTCTCAACGCCCGAGCCGGTCTCGACGAAGAGCTCAAACACCCTCCGAACCCGCGCTGCTTCGGCTTCATTGGGCACCAGCTTGCGCGCTACCACGTCATAGCCGAGCGGCACCTTGCCGCCCATCCACATGCCACGAGCACGGGAGGCAGCGAACTTGTCCCGGATCCGCTCGCCGATGACCTCGCGTTCGAACTGCGCGAAGGAGAGCAGGATGTTGAGCGTCAGCCGCCCCATGCTGGTCGTGGTGTTGAAGCTCTGGGTGACCGAGACGAAGGTGACGCCATGCGCCTCCATGGTCTCGACCAGTTTGGCAAAGTCCATCAGCGAGCGGCTGAGGCGGTCGATCTTGTAGACGACGATGACATCAACCTGGCCCTGCTCGATATCGGCTAGCAACCGCCGCAGGGCCGGCCGCTCCAGCGTGCCGCCGGAGAAGCCGCCATCGTCGTAGCGGTCACCAACCAGGACCCAGCCCTCGGCGCGTTGGGAGGCTACGTAGGCCTCGCAGGCGTCGCGCTGGGCGTCAAGGGTGTTGAACTCCTTGTCGAGGCCCTCGTCGGTGCTCTTGCGCGTGTAGACGGCGCAGCGGAGCTTCTTCACCGAGGCGGGCATTGCCTGGTCCGGCAGTTTCCTTCGGCTCATGCGCCCGCCCTCCCCTTCAGCCCGAAGAAGGTCCAGCCGTTCCAGCGCGTGCCGGTGATGTGCCGGGCGATCGCGGACAGGGACCGGTAAGGCCGGCCCTCGTACTCGAAGTCGTCGGCGCGGACAGTGACCACGTGCTGGACACCATCGTATTCGCGGATCAACCGCGTGCCAGGCAGCGGCCGGCTATCGGCTCGGATGCGGCGGAGGACGACGTTGCCGCCGTCCAGCTGCTCGCCAAGGGCCTCTAGCCTCGCCCGGGTTTCGGGCTTCAGACCCCCATAGGCCAGCTCCTGGATGCGGTAGGCGAGCCGGCTCTGGATGTAGGTGCGGCTGAACGGCGGCGGCTCCTTGCCGAACAGCTCGCGCCACTGCTGCTTCAGATGGGCGATGGGTGTGGCCTGAAGGGCAGCCAGGCGGCCCAGGACGTCCGCTGGCAGGATGGCTGCGACAGCAGGAGCCGGCGTCTGGGCGGCCTTCTGGGTGGCTATGCGGGGCATGCGCGTCTCCGGTTGTTCCGGTTGGCATGCACGCTCTGGTCGGCTCGGAAGTGTAGCGAACTCTCTCTTTGGTCACCGGCCTGTGCGGCGTCAGCGGGTTCGACGGAGTGAGCTCTGAGCCGGAGTAAGCCCGTTGCTAGGATGTTGCTGATCTCTTGGAGATGAGGCGGGAGGGACTGGCATCGGCTGGTGCGAAGCATTGGACTTTCGGCCCGTGGTTCGCGCCATACTCCGTCAAGCTGCTTGACAGAAAAACCTGCATACGGCGCTTGGGGCCTTAAGTAGAAAAAGAAGGTATTCAAGAGAACTTCCGGGAAGAGCCGGCATTAAAGCCCATGCCTAGGCGAGTGGCTGTCGGACGGGTCTTCGTAATGCTAGGTCCCCGGGGGCCTGCAGCAGCTTTGATGCGGGACTCGCCGTGTTTTTCCGCGGCGAGTGATGCGTCAGGGGCAGAATGATTTGCTCGGACCCATGCCGGCCTCTCTCCACTCGAAAGCCCATGCTGACGGGTAAGCAAACGCTGGAGGTGTTATGACAACGCCACCGAGAAGGGAAAGAAGGACACCTCCTGAACTCCTAGTCGACCTGCAGGATCCGTTCGGCTGGATGCGGATCGTAGCGGCCATGGGGTGGAATGGCGAACGGCAGAAACTGGATCAGACATTAGCTACATATTCGGCAGAATGGCTTGGCGTTCTACGTGAAGAAGGCAAGCGGCTAAACCAGCCTCTGAATTTGCGCGCACTGAGCCGGAAACTCGGAATCCCACCTGGCGAACTCCTTCGCATGCCGGCATCGGCAGCGTTCTACGCTCGATTCTTTGGTGATCCGAGAGGCGTTGCGGCCAGCCTTGAGGAACGGGTCTTCAACCCAGCAGGACATTACCGTGCAGTGGCGGAGGCTCCTGGTCGAGAACAGCTACTCACGGAGTATGCGCGTGCGATCGAGGGTGGCGCCTACCTCGCGGGCGTTCAGCTTTGCCTCGTTGCAATGATGGCGGAGCATCATCCTGAGGTGCCGGCCTCTCTTAACCGCGCCATCGCCATAATGATCAATGGAGCGATCCTGGGTCCCACTAAGGTTCCGTCAGACCGAAGTTTGTGGTCCGCCTGGACGAAGTGGCGCCATATCGCACCGCTTTGGGCCGCGCACATTGGCGAATTTCAGCATGCTCACACGCCGGGATCCCTGCCGCTCGCAGCAGGGTTCGAGGTGCTACATCAGCCAGCGAAGCTGCAGCGCCTTTTGAGCCATGCGAAGTGGTTTAGTTCATTTGCCGTGGGATTTGTTCCAGAGGGCGCAAAGACGCCACTGATTCCGGTCACCGAGGCTCTTCGGGTCGTTGCCAATGTTCCAGAGATTAGGCCGCCGATGGCACCGCTCCCGCCTGAACTGCTGGCCATAGCAGCTGCATACCGAGCGCCGACACGGAAATTTTTCCCATAATTTCCCTCAACTACTGAAGCACCCCCTTCAGTAGTGAAGGCCATTCTTCAGTAGTTATGCCGACCGGCACCATCCGCCCGTGTTCAACGGAGTGCGGACGCGTGCAGCAATCATCTCACACCAACCAGCAGCAGCTTATCGGCCCAAAGCCGCCCGAGCGCCGGGACGACGCCTACACCATAGAGGGTGCAGGCCAGCGCCTCGGCGGCATCGGCCGGACCACGGTCTATAGCCTCATCGCCTCGGGGCAGCTCGAGGCAATGAAGCTCGGCAGCCGGACTCTGGTCACTGCGGCTTCGATCGAAGCCCTGCTTGCCAGCCTGCCGCGAGTCGCCACTAAAGCCGAACCTCGGCAGAAGGGGACCGCGCGATGAGGGACTCACCGGCACTGGCCGTGGGCGAAGCTCACCATCTGAATCAGATCCACCTGGCTCGCCGCTGGTGTATGTCGCCAAGGACGCTGGAGCGCTGGCGCTATGAGAAGAAGGGGCCGCAATACCTCAAGGTGGGCGGGCGCGTCCTGTACCGCCTTGAGGATATCGAGGCCTTCGAGGCCGCGCAGGTCAGCGAGCCAGCTGGGTTCGATTTATGGCCCGGTTATGGTGACTGCTGATGGACGCCGCATCGGCCGCCGCCATGAGCGATCCGCGGCGGAACCCTTCCTTCCGGCGCCGCTGGCAAGAGCCGGCGGATTACCCGGCGTCCTTAGAGGCGCCAACTCCAACGCCTGAGGTAGCGCTGGAAGCCACTGGCCGCGCCCTGCTCGAACAGTGGCGCCGTGAACGACGGCAACGTGAGGCAAGCGCAAATGACTGAGTTTGCGCATCTCGAGGCTGACCGTAATCAGATCGGTCGCATGATCCGATCACTATTCAAGTACGCAGATCCAGGCGGATTTGTGTCGCTTCGTGGGTTCTACGAGGACAAACAGCGGGTTTTCGAGATCGTCGCCCGCGAGGTGAGCGATGACCTCGAGGGGCTGATCGACGAAGCGACGGCCATGGCGACACGGGCGGCTCGCGCAGAGCAGCCGGTCGTGTTCGCGCCCCCAATCGCCGTGTTCAACAACGGTCGCTCTGCCGCCGAGAACAATCTTCTCCTGGGTTTGGTCCTCAGTGTCGAGTGCGACCAGAACCCTGCTGCAGCACGAGCTCAGCTCGAGTACTTGCTAGGACCCGCCACCATCGTCGTTGCCAGCGGCGGCGAGTGGATTAACCCTGCAACCGGGGAAGCTGAACCCAAGCTGCACCTACACTGGCGGCTTGATGAGCCAACCAGCGACCCTGCGGAGCATAAGAAGCTGAAGCGTGCCCGCGGTCTGGCGACAACTCTTGTGGGTGGTGATCCAACCAGCGTGCCGGCTTCACATCCCATGCGGTGGCCAGGCACATGGCACCGCAAGGGCGCTCCTCGCTTGTCGCAGATCATCCTTGAGACGAGCGCCGACCTCAACCTCAACGAAGCCATTGAGCGACTGGAGGAGGCGGTCGCGGCGAGGGGCGATCGGCCGAGAGCTGCCCACCGAGCAGGGGGCTTCAACTTAGACACCGGCGAAAGCTCTCGGGAGGCGCGGACGACAGCCGAGCTGATCACCGCTATTCGGACCTCGGCGGAGTACCACCGCCCTATAGCCGTGCTTGCTATGCGATCATTGGCGCATGGGGTGCCTGATGCCGATGCTGAAGAGTGGCTGCGCGGAATCATGCTGGCTGTTCCGCAAGAGATCCGCGACGGCACGGATGGCGCCGCAAAGCCTGGCCGCTGGCAAGCTCGGTTTGATGACATCCCTCGTGCGGTTCGAACAGCGCGCGACAAGCTGGGCGAGCGGCCAGCCGCAGGCGCTCAGGCGCCTGTGGGTAACAACGAGGCCTGGCCGGAGCCTATCGACTTTCTCAGCAGTAGTGAAATGACCGGCACGCCGGAGTTAAAGGCTGAGCACGTTCCCCTTGCCATCTGGCCCTTCGTGAAAGACACCGCGGAGCGCATGGGTGTCGACCCTGCCAGCGTCGCATTAGCCGCGCTGGTGTCGCTCGCCAGCGTCACCCATGACGATTTCGTCCTGCAGCCCAAGCGGTTCGATACCACCTGGACAGAGAGCCCCCGCATCTGGGGCGCGATCGTCGGCGATCCATCCGTACTCAAGACCCCGATCATTCGTGCGGCTACCAAGCCGATCGACGCATTGGAGCATGAGGCTCGCTTGCGACATGCCGAGGAGGTTCGCGAACACAAGGCAAAGACGAAGGTTTGGAAGGATAATGGCGGCGACCCGGCCACTGAACCAGAAGCGCCGCAGCAGGAGCGGTACATCGTAGAAGGGACGACGACTGAGGCCTTGTCGGAGGTGCTACGTGACGACCCTCAAGCTAAGCAATATGCGCCGGCAAGCAAGGTGCTCGTCAGGCAGGATGAGATGTCCGAGTTTCTTGCTAATCTTGACCGCTACAAGAGCGGCGGTACAGGCGGTGGTGACCGCGGTGCCTATCTCCGACTCTACAACGGCGGGCGCTACACGATCGATCGAATCCAGCGAGGCACCTTTTCCATCCCAAACTGGTCCGCTACCTTCCTGGGTGGTATCCAGCCGGAGCCGATCCAGCGTATTGCCCAGAACGCTGCTGATGACGGTCTCCTGCAGCGGTTCATCTACGTCGTCCCGGGTCCGCCGAATGAAGGGGCGGATCGCGCGCCAGACCGGCAAGCCTCTGCTCGCTATGAGGCGCTGTTCCCGGTGCTCGCGGAAATGCGACCAGATGAGACCCGCTTCGGGGCTCTTGCCGGTCCGGTCGCGTTGCATCGTGACGCCCACGCTCACCGCGAGGCCATCGAT
>NZ_JCACHA010000049.1:0-4258 GCF_059503625.1 Skermanella sp. | reverse complement strand
GCAGCCTGGGGCCAGCACGAAACCCGGTCCCTTCAAGCGCATCAGCAGCGCGTCGGCTTCCGCAAAGGCCTCCACGGCGCTGCCGGAACTGAGGACGCCCCAGGGCGAAGGGCCGGTAGCCACACCTCCGCCCGCCAGCAGAGTTTCAGGTGCGGGGTTACCCGGCGATGTCTCCAGGTGGAGCAGCGCCGGAAGCCGGTCCCGGAACAGCCCCTGGTGCACGCCGTCGCCATGCAGGTGCAGGATGTTGAACGGCAACTCCCGCATCGCCTCGAGACAGGCGATATCTCCGGGAAGCCCGAAGCCAGCGTAAGCATCGGCGGTGAACGCTCCAGCGCGGGCGTTCTGCACCGCCAGGAAGACGCCGTCGATCCCCGTATCCGCCAGGGCGCGGATAACCCGCACGGTATTGGTGGTAATGGTGCGCAGCCCTGCCGCCACCGCTTCCGGAGCCTCGCGAACATGAACAGCCAGAAGATCCGCCTCGGCGAGCTTGGCCGCCTGTGCTGCGGGACCGTAGACGGTCGCCACCACAGGCACTCCCGGCAAGGCCCGCCGGACCAGCCCGGCAGCACGCAGGATTTCGGTAACGAAGCCTCGGCCAGGTTCGAGGCGGGGCAGACGATACCAGTCCTCCGGGACCGTCACGACCCGCCGGGTTATCCGCCGCCGCCCCAGGGCGTCGTCCGGGTCGGGCGCATCCTCGACGCCATAATCCAGGATCTGCCATGTCGAAGCCGGCGTCAGCTTGACCAGATCGAAGTCGAACCGGGCCTGCCACGCCAGGGTCGCCTCCGCCAGCCGTTCGCCGTCCTGATCCGCCGCCGGATGATGCCGATGGGCGAACACCGGACAGACCGGCATCGGCTCACCCGCCAGCACCGCCGTCAGCAACTCGCGGTAGCGCGGCGGCGGGTCTCGCCCGGTCACGGCGGCGTCTCCACGGCACTCCCCGACCTCGCCCGGAGAAGCGATGACGAGACGCCCTCGGTGCGCGGCAGGAAGATGACGCCGATCCCCAGCGCTTCCAGCCGGGGACGCAGGCGGGACCAGCGCGGCGTGTCCTCCCAATCCGCCCCGATGAAAACGGCGTCGATCCCCAGGCCGGCGACGAAATCGGCGAAAAGATCGGCGTCCTCCATCGAAACCGCCACCGGCAAAGCCTCCGCCACGCAGGCGAAGGCGGCGACCAGCTCAAGCCGTTCGGCCTGCGGGGTCAGCGGAACCCGCCCCTTGGCGCGGGCCACCACAGCATCGCTCGGTATGCCGACGACCAGACGCTCGCACTGGGCGGCGGCGGCGCGCAGATAGCGCAGATGCCCGACATGCACCTGGTCGAACGCCCCGGAAGCGTAGCCGGTCCGCCAGCGATGCCGCACCGTATCGCAAGTTTCAGGCGAATCCATCGGCGATCCGCTCCATCAGGCTGGGCGAGACGTTCCGCTGGCGCAGGGTCCGCGCGAGATGACGCGCCAAACCGCTCCGACCCGACAGCATCGCCTCGGCAAGCCGGATCGCGGCCACGCTGCGCAGGAAGCCGGTGAATTCCACGATATTGGGGGCGGACACAAGCGTATCGAAGTCACTGGCGGGCGTCTCCCAGTCGCCGTAGGTAGCCCGCAACTGCTCTTCCAGAAACTCCGGCAACGGTAGCCGGCGGCCGACGCCGGCATGATCGGCCAGCCGCGCGGCAAAGGCCGGGACTGCCGCCTGCCGCAGCACCACGCCCGAGGGATGACGCCACGTGCTGATGAACCGGCCGCCTTCCCGGCGATACTCCGTCACGTCCACCGCCAAGCCGGTGCGGAGATGGACCAGCGCCCGGAACGAACCGGTATCCAGCGCCTGCCGTCGGATGCGGAACGCCCCGGTCGCCGTCAAGGCCTGCGCCACCTCGGCACTGGTCGCCGGCGGCAGGGCGGCCAGATCGATATCCTGATCGCAGGGGAAGAAGCCGCCTTCCCTGACCAGACTGAGCAGCGTGCCGGCATGAACCGCCACCGGCAAGGCCTCGGTCAGGACGAGCCGCTCGATCTCGCCGATGACGATACCCTGCCGGCGCCGGGTGCCGAGCCGCGCCGAGGATGACGGCCCCGGCCCTGCCTCAAGAAGACCCTCCGCCACGCCGAGCGCCAGCGCCTCGCTCTCCCCGAAGCACAGGACGTTGTGGTTCGCCATGGCCCGCTGAAGCCTGACGATGCGGCGCTCAACGGAAAACTGCGCCGGGATCGACTGTTCGAACCGGGCCGCCTCCCGCAGGACATCGTCATGCCGTCCAAGCCGCCCCTGCACCTCCCAGCGCGCCGGGAGCCAGGCGAAGGGAAAATCCACGATCCGCCGTTCGCGCTCCAGCATCCGCTCCAGCAGCGCCTCCAGATCCTCCTCCCGCTCCGCGATCGCGACCCTCATGTTCAGGTATGCCCCGGTCGCCTCCGGCTTGGTCGAAAGACCGTCGGCACAGCCGCGCGCCGTCTCCAGGTCTCCGTCCAGAAGCGACATCGACGCCAGGGCACAGGCGTAGCCGACCGGGTCGATACGGTGGCGAAGCCCGCGCAGGACCTCGGCGCCCTCGTCCTGACGCTCGGCGCACGCCGCCGCGCGAACGAAGACCTCGACCACCGAACGGTTTTCCGGCTGCCGCGCCAGCAAGGCCAGGGCCTCGCCATAGGCGGCGGCAGGCGATCCGCTTTCCAGCAAGTCGTTTGCGCGCTCGACCGATGGAGTAGCCGAATATATGGTTCCGATTTCCCGGATTTCCTTCATCGCTGAGGGGACATTCTGGCTCTGACCCTGGAAGAAACCGGCTTAGCTGCTCGACCCTCGCAATCACCTGGGAATGCGAATTCGGACAGCCATGATTAACGACACGCAATGCTTTAACAATCATCAATACGAACCAAATTTTCGAAATATCGAGCCGTTCGGTCGCCGATCCTGCACTGCAAGCCCTGATAGAAAGAGGCACTGCCTACCTGTCGGGTTAATCGCCCAAGCGCGCTCGACCCTTGGGGAGACCAAGCCTATGATGCCCGCGCGGTGTGCAGATCATCCGGGAGAGGCTGGTAATGCTGGCATTCACGTCCCTGCGGCGGAAGTCCTCGAAGGCGGCACGCCCGATCCTTGGAGTAAGTCTTGGCGCCGCCATCCTGATGACCTCCGTCAGCGCCGGCGCAATGCCCATCGTCGCCTTCGGCGACAGCTTGTCGGACACGGGCAACGTCTCCATCCTCACTGACGGCGCCCTTCCTCCCGCCCCTTATTACTTCGAGGGACGGTTCTCCAACGGTCCGATCTGGCTCGACCGGATCGGCGCGGCGCTGGACGGCGCCGTCGATCCCGTGCTGGGCGGCGGCACCAACTTCGCCTTCGGGTCGGCCAGGGTTACGGCAGCACCGCTCGTCCCCAGCCTGCGGGCCCAGACCAACGCTTTCCTCAACGCCACAGCCGCGACCGGAGCCGATCCTACCGCGCTCTACGTCGTCTACGGCGGCGGCAACGATGTCCGGGATGCCATCGGCAGCGCCGATCCGATCGCGGCCATCACCACGGCGGCCCAGCAACTGGCCGGGATCGTCGGCGATCTGGCGGACGCCGGGGCGGTCGATATCGTCGTGCCGACGCTGGCGAATGTCGGGCGCCTGCCGGAAGCCCGGCAGGCCGGCGACGCCGTGGTCGGTCTGGCAGGGCTGCTCAGCACGGTCTTCAACCAGACGCTGGCGCAGGGGCTTGCCGGCTTGGAAGGCTCCGGCGAAGTCAACCTGATCCGGCCGGACTTCTTCGGCCTGCTCGAAACCATATCGGCATCGCCTTCCAGCTTCGGCCTGACCAACGTGACCGACGCGTGCCTGCCGGTTACGCCGTTCGCCGTCCCCGCCGGCGCCACGGCCTGCTCCGATCCGGACCAGTTCCTGTTCTGGGACCTGCAACACCCGACGACCGTCGGCCACGGCCTGTTCGCCGACGCGGCCCTGGATGCGATCAGGGCCGCCCTCGACCCCGTGACCGTGCCGGAACCCTGGCCGATGGCCCTGATGGCCCCCCTGCTGCTGGCCGGCATCGTCACCAGGTTCGGCCGGAAGCGGCGGTAAAACCGGGTGAATATCTACTTACGTCTTACCCGGACTTGATCCCATAGACGCTAAAATACGGCGTTCCAGCACGACACTTCGGCAATGCTCGCCTCCCTTTCCGTCATACCCGGACTTGATCCGGGTACCTCCTGGCGGAGGCTGACGGGAGGACTTCAAGCTGAAGTCCA
>NZ_JCACHA010000048.1:222-4265 GCF_059503625.1 Skermanella sp. | reverse complement strand
GTAGATTTTGTGCCCCGGCGCCGGCTTCGAGGTGTTGGGCTTGCGGTAAACAGCCTGGATCCTCATCCGCTTCATCAGCGTCGAGACATGCCGACGGCCGGTCTGGAAGCCTTCGGCGGTGAGCAGATCACGCAGCATGCGACTGCCGGCGAATGGAAACTCGAGATGCAGTTCGTCCATCCGGCGCATCAGCGCGAGGTCGGCGGTCGAGGCCGGCCGTGGCAGGTAATAGACGCTGCCCCGGCTGACGTTGAGCATCCTGACCTGTCTGGTGATCGGCAGATCATGCGAGCGGTCGATCATCGCTTTGCGCTCAGCAAACCCGCTTTGCCGAGCGCGCCGGCCAAAAAATCGTTCTCCAGCGTCAGCTCTCCGATCTTGGCATGGAGCACCGTCAGATCCACCGGCGGCCCCTGATTGTCGCCGCGGCTCTCCGAGCCAAACAATCCGGCTGCCCCGTCGAGAAGCTGCGACTTCCATTGAGTGATCTGGTTGGGATGAATGTCGAACTGCTGAGCCAACTCGGCCAGCGTCTTCTCGCCCTTGACGGCGGCCAAAGCCACCTTCGCCTTGAAAGCCGGTGTGTGGTTCCGGCGCGGTCGTCTTGTCATTGCTTCTCCTGTGCGGCACGCATACTGGCCGCTTTCAGGCAGAAACTCCACTTATCCCGATGTTCAGATTTCCCGAGCCAGCTCTTTTTGATGGTCTCCACTCCTGTTTGCTGTCTTTGGTGCGAACAGTCGTCGCTTGATCCGATATGATATCGTAGCAGGCAAGCAGCGGTGGCGCTGTAACCCATGCCGCTCCCAGTTCACTCGCCTTGAAGGACACGGCACGCCTGAACCGACCAGGCGTGCCGCTGTCAGCCTGTATGGCTACGGCCTGTCGTCCAACGCCGTTGCCCAACTGTTCGGCACCACGGCATAGTCTGTGCTGAGCTGGGTGTGCGGCTATGTCGATCCCTGCTTCGCCAAGGCCAGCCTGTTCCAGGCATCAACATATCATGCCGGACTAAATCAGCATTGACGCTGTTGATCCCGTTATCGACAAGGTGCTGGAGGTGAAAGCATGGCTATCGACTACACTTGGACAAACGTCTTTGTTGGGGATGATTACAACAACACGCTCGTCGGGTCGTTTGGACAGGATGAACTGTACGGCTTCGGCGGCGACGACATCATAGTGGGTGATTTTGGCCAGGACCACATCGACGGCAACAATGGAAACGATCTGCTGGCCGGAGCAAGCCTCGAAGGGTTTCTTGATCCAGAACCGGACATCTTCGTGTTCGACCCCGATGACGGCAACGACACGATCACCGATTTCACTCCAGCGTCCTACGATTACCTCTACCCAGTGCCGGGCGATCAGATCGTGCTGCTGGGCGGCACGCCCAACGATGTCGGGAATATCCTCGCCAGTGCGACGACGACCGTGACTGGGCAAACCATTCTGGTTTATGGCAACACGACGATCGGCCTCAATGGGATCGATGAGACCGAGGTGTCCCCAGATTGGTTCCTGCTGGCCTGAGCTTGCCGCCGGGTGATCTGGTTAGGGTGAATGTCAACCTGCGGAGCCATCCCGGCCAGCGTCTTTTCGCCCTTTCCGGCAGCCAAAGCCACTTCGCCTCAAAAGCCGGGGTATGGTCCCTCTACCGTTTAAGTTTTCAGCGCCAGCTATTGTGACACCTGCTTGCCGGCGCTCACTGCGGCTTATGATCAGCCGCCTTGGCGCCGCGGGCACCTACCGGACGGTCGGCTCCGATCGTCGTATCCAATGATGTCTGCCTCTCCATTTCGGCATTCAGAGCCGCTCCGATGAGCACTGCGTAGGCAACCAGGTAAAGCCAGACCATCACCGTCAGCACTGATCCCGCCACGCCGTAGGCCGTCGCGTAGTTCGCCACGTGGCGGACGTAGAGCGAGAACCCCAGCGACGCCAGTATCCACAGGGCGGCGCCGGCCGCGGCACCCCAGGCGACCCATCGCCACTTCGGAGCCGCGCGACACGGCCCGATGCGATAGCACAGCGCCAGCGAAACGATCAGGATCGCGCCCAGAAGAAGCCAGCGGGAGATTGCGATGGCAGCACTCCAGAACGATCCGGCCGCGTCAAGTCCCGGGATGGAGATATCGATCGTGAGAAGAGCGACAGAACCGATTACCAGCACCAGTCCGCCGCAGCCCAGCAGCAGCGCTTGTCCGTTCAGGACGAGGAAGCCGCGTGTCTCCCTTTCATGATAGGCGTGGTTGAGACCTGCCATCAGCGCCCGCATGCCGAAAAGTATGCTCCAGATCATCATCGTGACGCTGCCGGCCAGTCCCCATCCGAAACTCGCCCCGGCGTCTCGCGCCGTCCCGATCAGCTGATTGTACAGAGCTTCGACCGCTTGTTCAGGCAGGATGCCCCTAAGCTCCTGCATCTGGCCCTGAACGGTTTCGGTTCCGACGAACAGCCCGTAGACCAGCACAAGCACGGCGAACATCGGGATCAGGGCGTAGAATGCGAAGAAAGCCACCCCGGCCGCCGCAACCCAGAGAGATTTCTCCGAGGAGGCCTGCCATACCCGCTTCAGGATTTCCCACCAGCCGGCATCGGATATCTCGTCCGGATGGGCAGCGCTCCTGTCGGAACGGCTGGAGGCGTGATCTTCAGGCATGGTTTGCCACAGCGGCTGGAGAAAAAGGTACGGGGACGTTTGCCAGGATCTCCAGCAAACGTCCCCGGTTACAGCGGACAGATGGGTTTGAGGATTAGACGTCCACCAGCGTATGGCTGACCCTAGATCCTAGTCAGAACCCACGCCTTGCTGACGTCGTGGTGGCCGAAGCCGTGACAACCGGATCGACGGCACCCGCACGGCCACCGAACCAACCACCGACGGCTCCGAGGAGCAGGGCAATCGCAGCGGCCAAGGCTCCGGTCGCGATGGTGCTGGCGGCGGTGTCGGCCGCCTCGGTTGCCTGTTGCTTCGCCTGATCGACGGTCTGCTGGTACTGCTGCTGATACTGCTGAACCTGGGTGCGGGCTTCCTCAACCGGAATTCCCTGTGCTTTCGACAGCGCCTGGGCGGCGCGCTCGCGGGCCTCCTGGGCCTGCGCCTGATCCCCGGTCACCGACGCCCGCACAGCCGCAACGGCTGCATCACGCAGCGCCTGCGGATCGTTTCCGCCGGTCGAGGAGCGGACCGACTGCTCGATCTGGGAGAACGGGTCGGAGACGTTGGCCAGGGACGGCGCCGCACTCTGGGCTGCCGTGTCGGCGGCACTGCCAACGCTGCCGATGGCGCCCGAGACAGTGTTGTAGATGCCGCCCACGGCTGAACTCAGCAACCAGAAGATCATCAGAGTTGTCAGCGCCCAGGTGACCAGGCCGTGCCAGCTTGCGGTCGCATTCTTCGGCTTTCCCGACAGGCGACCGGCGGTGTAGCCGCCCAGGAACGCGGCGATAATGCCGGACACGGTCCACCAGATCGCGGCACCGATCGAGAAGGATGATGCGGCGGGATTGTCGGCTGCCGCCACATCCACGGTGGAGGCCCCTACTCCGATGCCGATCATGTTCAGGATGAGGTGGGCCACCAGCGAGACCACCACGCCAGCGATCACCGCTCCCCAGGAAATCTTATTGAGGAGAACCGTCCGAACATCATCCGTCTGTAATCCCACGGATGTACCGGGCGTGTCATAGACACCTTCCTTCACCGGTATGTTTGGGGTTGCCATGTTTCCGTACTCCTGCTGAATGATGTGCGGAAAACCAGAGATCAAGGAGTTCGTTCCCTGAGCTTCTGAGTTGCTGTGTGCAGAGTGCAGTATCATTGAGGAATGAATGCACCAGTCCGACAACCACTCAGCTGATCACTCGTCTCGTCTCAGCTGAATCCTGCTTTCTGCAACACGAACTGTTTCCAGCCAGTAAGATGTTTTTATCTACCTATCCATTTTCTCAGCAAAGGGCACAACTGGCACTTTTGATTTAAGGAACCTTCCTGTAATCGCTCGTGTTGCGCTGTGACTTTTCCCCGATGACGCGGCGAG
>NZ_JCACHA010000048.1:0-212 GCF_059503625.1 Skermanella sp. | reverse complement strand
GGATGCAGATGGCGGACCAGCCCAGGAAAGCGGGCGTTTACGACGTGCCCGGCTCTACTTCCACCTCGAGTTCGCAAACAGAGACAGGCCCGGATTCAGGAACCGTCCCCACCCTGAACAGCCTTGAAGGTACCAGCACACATGACAAGGCAAGCGCGCAATCGAGCGCCGGCCTGTTAGCCGCCATACCGACATGGGGTTGGATCGTGGCC
>NZ_JCACHA010000047.1:0-4268 GCF_059503625.1 Skermanella sp. | reverse complement strand
CGGCGCTCGATCTCAGCCCCAACTATCTGGCCCAGGCCCGGAGGCTGCTGTCGCCCTGGTCGCGCGCCCATGTGGTGCAGGCGGCGGCCGAGAGCATCCCGGCACCCGACGCGAGCTTCGACGCGGTCACGTGCATCTTCCTGTTCCACGAGCTGCCCCGCAAGGTGCGGGCCGCGGCAGCGGCGGAGATGGCCCGGGTGCTGAAGCCGGACGGCATCGTCGTCTTCGTGGAAACGGTCCAGAAAGGCGACAGACCGGAATTCGACGGGTTGCTCGAACTGTTTCCCATCGGGTTCCATGAACCCTATTACGCCGATTATGTGCGGCAGGACCTAGCGGAGCTTTTCGGCGGGGCCGGACTGGAGATCATAGAAACCACCCCTGCATTCATGTCCAAGGTGGTCGTTTTGCGCAAATGCCGGTAAAATAATTCACGGGCCGATACCGAAGATTTCGTCACTGAAAGTTACAGTTTGATGACGATTATATGACATATTGTCTAATTTCTGATGACGTCGTATAAGTTTCACCGAATACAATTTATACCGCCCCATATGCAGGGTTGGGACGAGAGACGAAAAACATGGCCAATCAAGAGATCGAGCTGAAGCTGCGGGTTGATCCGGAGCATCTGGCTCGCTTTCGCAATGCATCAGCGTTCGCCGATTCGACGCAGCGAGCCACCACGCAAAATCTCGAGAGCATCTACTACGATACCGAAGATTTTGCCCTGCGCCAGCGAGGCGTTACCCTGCGGGTCCGCAAGAAGGGCAAGAGCTTCGTTCAAACTCTCAAGATCGCCAACGAACATGCCGGCGGCGTCTTCAGCCGGGGAGAGTGGGAGTGCCAGGTTGCAGGAGCCCTTCCCGACCTGAGCGCGATCGACGACGCGGAAGCGCGGGAGCATCTCGGCGTCGTCAGTGCCGACGATCTAAAGCCGGTCTTCGCCAGCCACATCAAGCGGAGCATCCGTCTGCTGAACGGCGCCGATGGCCAGCCCGGCGACACCGCCATCGAGGTCGCGGTCGACCAGGGTGAACTTCGGGCATCGGACGGGACCGTGCTGCCGATAGCGGAGGTCGAGCTCGAGCTGAAGAGCGGCGCACCGCAGGCGTTGTTCGATCTGGCGCTCAAGCTGACGGAGGTGGCTCCCGTGCGGGTGGAAACCCGGACGAAGGCCGAGCGCGGCTATGCGCTGGTCGCAGGCGAAGCGCAGTCCGCCGTCAAGGCTCAGAAGCTCGAGCTGACGCCGGAGCATACCGCCGAGCAGGCGCTCGCCTCCATCATGCGCAACTGCCTGTCGCATGTGGTCCTGAACGAGGCTGCCGCCTTGAAGGGTGAGGATGCCGAAGGCATCCATCAGATGCGCGTGGCCCTGCGCCGCCTGCGCTCCGCCCTTGGCTTGTTCCGCGACCTGATGCCCGTCGACCAGTACGACTTCCTGTCGGGCGAAGTGAAGTGGCTGGCTGGAGAACTGGGTCACGCCCGCAACTGGGACGTCTTCCTGGCGGATCTGCTGGCGCCGGTGGAAGAAGCCCTCGGCGGTGACAAGCCGACCGGGGCGCTTCACCGCACGGCCCTGGCAAGCAGGTCGCGGGCCTACGAACAGGCTCATGCCGCGATCCTGTCACCCCGTTATACCGTCCTGCTTCTGCGCCTGGGCGGCTGGCTGGAGTCGCGATCCTGGCGGCAGCAACCGCTGTCGGAAGAGGGCGCGCGGCTGTTCGCTCCGGTCAGGGAACTCGCCGACGGCCTGCTGGCCAAACGGCACCGCAAGGCACGCAAGCTCGGCGCCGGATTCGCCGATCTGGCGCCCGCGGAACGCCATCAATTGCGGATCGCCCTGAAGAAGCTCCGCTATGCCGCCGAGTTCTTCCGGTCGCTGTATGGCAACAAGGAAGTCGGCCGGTATCTGAAGCGGCTTTCGGCGCTCCAGGACGATCTCGGGCACCTGAACGACGTTGCGACCGCCGAGATGCTGATGGGCAGGCTTGCCGGCGAGTCGGACGAAGGTGAGGGACTCTGGCGCATCGGCGGCGGCATGGTGATCGGCTGGCACGCACGCGGGGTCACACAGCTCGAACCTTGTTTGGTTCGTGATTGGCACAAATTTGCGAAAGCGACGCCTTTCTGGTCGAAGCCCTCCAATCGCTAGGATAGACTTCGGCATCATGCTCACAATCCTCGTCGCGAATATCAAGGGTGGCTGCGGCAAGACCACCATAGCCACCCACTTGGCCGCCGCCTTCGCGACAGCCGGAATGACCACGGTGCTGGCCGACGTGGACCGCCAGAAATCGAGCCTCGGCTGGCTTGAGCGCCGCCCCGCCGGAGCGGCGCATCTTGTCGGGGTCGATTGGACCAGGGATCTCGACAGCGTGCCCAAGGGAGCGGCGCGGCTGGTGATCGACGCACCGGCGGCCCTGAAGACGAAGCAGATCGAGGAACTGGTGAAGCTGGCCGACGTGATCGTGCTGCCGGTCCTGCCCAGCACCTTCGACGAACTGGCGACCCGGCGCTTCCTGGACAAGCTGGAAGAGTTGAAGCCCATCGCGAAGAACAAGAAGCAGATCGCCGTCGTAGGCAACCGTCTGCGCGCCCGTACCAAGTCGGCGGACCGCCTGGACGACTTCCTGGACGGTGTCGGCCATACGGTCGTGACCAGATTGCGTGATACGCAGCTTTATGCCGACGTGGCGGCGACGGGCCTCAGCCTGTTCGACCTCAACGGCAAACGGGTCGGCGACTACCGGTCGGACTGGGACCCCTTGCTGCACTACATCGATCAGGTTCAGTGATCCCGCTTCCGTGATCCCTGGACATCTCCCCGGACCGTAGAACGGAACAGGGTGTCGTAGGTCGCGACCATGGCGGCCTCGTCATATTCCCGCACGGCGCGCGCGCGGTTGCCATGGCCCAGCCGGCGGCGCAGCGTGGCATCGTTCAACAACGTCTTGATCGCTGAGGTGAAAGCCGATTCGTCATCGCGTGGAACGACGAACCGGCGGTTGTCGTCGGTCAGCATGCCGCGCACATCCCCCACATCGGTTGCGACGACGGGCAACGCCGCGGCCATGGCCTCCAGCAGGCTCAAGGGCATCTGCTCGGTATCGGACGACAGGGCGAAGACGTCGAGCAGACCGATCGCCAGTTCCGGGTTCAGCATCTGACCTGCGAAGGTCACGCGATCCGAAACGCCGAGGTCGCGCGCCAACGCTTCCAGCGCCGGGCGGTCGGGACCGTCGCCGATCAGGACAAGACGGCAAGCCGGCTCGGCCGGCAAGCTTGCGAAAGTCCGGACCAACCGTCCGAAGTTCTTCTCCCGCCGGAGCGTCCCGACCGATCCGATCAGCAACTCGCCGGGCTGCCGCCTCAGGGCCGCCGGATCGGGCTTGGCGGCGAAGCGGGCACAGTCGATGCCGTTCGGGATGAAGCGGATGCGCTTTTCCGGAAACCGCCACGACTCCAGCGCTATCGATTCGAGCACGCGGGAAGGCACGATCAGCTCGGTCGGTGCGGCGAGCGCCGCGCGGCGGAACCAGATCCGGCGGCGGAATTGGCGGCCGACCGCTTCTTCCGGACCGAAGCCGTCCTCGAAATGAAGATGCGGGCAGACCGGTACGATCCGGTTGACCAGCCCCCACTCCACGGCGCCCCAGGCATAGCTGAGGAGAAGGTCGGGCTTCTGCGACGCCAGGACACGGCGGAAGCGGATCAGGTTGCCGAGACTGAGAAGGCGGCCCTTGGCTACGGGGACGGCGATGACCCGGACGTCCAGTTCAGGATCGAGCCGATCCAGGCAGTCGGTATTGCCGTCCACCGCGACGATGGTGTGACGGTAAGCCCGCCCCAGCCGGTTCGCGATCTTGACGAAGCGCATCTGCTGGCCGCCGACCTCGAAGGAAGAGAAGACATGAAATAAATGCAGCAGATCAGGGATTACTCCCTCGGGAATACTTTCATGGAACTGTGGGGGTGTGGCCCGATCTGCGATTGTCACGGCGTCTCTTCTTTGGCTAGGGTCGGCGCCTGCCAACTGGCAGGTCGTCAGGAGGCACGATGTTCCACCCGCGCACCAGCCGCAAGAAGCTCGAACAGGTTATCCGGACGCTCGATGCGGCGGCTCGAATTGGTCACGAGACGGACTCCGATGGCTTCCGGATCACCAGGATCGCGGAGCGGCGGAACACGGACCGGTACGACGCGGTGATAGGGAAACTGGAACAAGGGATCGCGACCAGGAAGTTCGACCTGTCCCGCGACGAGTC
>NZ_JCACHA010000046.1:0-4281 GCF_059503625.1 Skermanella sp. | reverse complement strand
CGGGCGCCGAGGGAGACCGGTGGAAATCACGGCATTTCCGAAGTATCCTGGCGCCCGTACATCGTATCGGCCGTGAACGGCCCTGAATGGTCCTGACGGGGCGGCGGAATGCTGGACTTCGGGCGATCCCTGCGGCGGCTTCGCCGGCTGACCGGCATGAAGCAGAGCCATCTGGCGGAACTGGCCGGCGTCACCCAGGCGACGGTTTCGCGCTGGGAATCCGGAACGCACCAGCCGACGCCCGAGCAGGCCGCGAAGCTGCTTCCCCTGATCGAAGCCCGGCTCGACTCCACCTCCGACGCCATGCTGAAACGGCTGGTGGAAAGCTCCACCCTGCGGGTGCATCTGGTCTGCGACGTCACCCACCGGCTGCTGGCGGTATCAAAGGCGCGGCGGGAGGAATGGCGCAACGATGCCTCCGGCCTGTACGGTGAGACGCTGTGGCCCTTCGCGTCGCCCTGGATACGCGACGGTGAGGCCCGCTTGCCGGACCTGGGCTGGTATGAACCTATGGCGCTACCGGTCGCCGGCTGGACCGATTTCAACCACCCCGGCGTGATCCGCATGGGACCCGGCATGTGGCTGTGGGAGCGGATGCAGATCAGCGACGGACGCTTCGTCCGGCTGGTCACCAGCATGGGGTTGGACGACCTGCGGCGAACGGTTCCGGCGGCGCGGATCGTTTCACTGCCGCCGGAGGGTGGTGAGCGGGATTGGAATCCCCTCTGATATTTCGTTGAAGCAAATCTGTCCCGGAGCCATTATGCTACGGATATCCGGATCACAACAGGATTTGCTCCGTTATGGCGGTTCGCTACCCCATCGCCCGGTCACTGGGAGCGCACCTCGTCGAGGGCCGCAAAGCCAAGGGCTTCAGCCAGCGTGAAATTGCCAGGATGGTTCAGCGATCACCTACGCGGGTCGCTGAACTGGAATCCGACCTCCTGAAGGAGCGCAGCCATCGGGACCGGCTGGCGCTTGTCATCGACCTGTGCGACGCGCTGGACCTGATACCGATGCTCGTGCCTCGTTCCCGCGCGGGCGAGGTGGACAGGCTGCTGGGACGGGGAACAGCCGACGCTCCCGCCGTCGCGGGGGTTGCGCGGTCGGTCTACGACGAGATCTTCGTGGATCTCGGCGAAGACGATGAGGAAGCGTAAACGATGACGATGAAGGCAGGCATATTGGGCGTTCACCTGATGGGCGCCCAAGGCAACCCTGTCCGCGTCGGCACGCTGTCGCGCGACGCCAACGGTTCCACCGCATTCATAGTCGATGAGACATACCTGCGGACGCCCCCCGGCATGCGGCCCATATTGAGCTTGGCATGGTTCAACCCGGTGGACGATGCCGACACGCAGACCCGATTGGGGATCAGGAGCGACAAGATCGCCCTGCACGGCTTCGTCCCGCCCTGGTTCTCCAACCTGCTGCCCGAGGGAGCGCTGCGGTCGATGGTGGAAGCCGAGATGGGACAAGGCGATCACGATCAGTTCGACGTGCTGGCCCGTCTGGGGGCCGACCTGCCAGGCGCCGTGATGATCGTCCCGGAAACCGGCATCGGACCCGACAGGGATGTACGGTGGGAAAACCTCCATGGCTTCAGGGTCCCGGTTCCCGAAGGCATCGTCAAATTCTCCCTAGCCGGCGTCCAGTTGAAGTTCACGGCCGAAATCCACGGGGAGCGGCTGTCGGCGCCTGCCCGATCGGGAATCGGACGCTTCATCCTCAAGGTCCCGTCGGAGAGACATCCGCACCTTCCGGAAGCGGAGTACGCGGCCATGACGCTATGCCGCGCCGTCGGCATCGACACCGCTCACTGCTATTTGAAGCCGACATCACAGGTCGACGGCGTGCCGGCCGAATTTCTGCGCCATGGGGATTGCGTTCTCGTCGTGGAACGGTTCGACAGAGCTTCGGATGGAAAGCGCATTCACATGGAGGACATGGCGCAGGTCCTGGGAGCAAGCGAGATCCAGAAATACTCGCGTGGCAATGGCGAAACCATATTGGCATGCATCGCACGGTTCAGTGCCGACTGGCGCACCGACATTCTTGAAGCCATGCGCCGCATAGTCGCGGATGTTCTTATCGGCAACGGCGACAACCACCTCAAGAACTGGTCGTTCTACTTCCCGAGCGGATCGGACCCACGGCTGTCTCCGGCTTACGACATCGTCCCGACCTGGCTATACGATCATGACGATACGCTGGCCATCAAGTTTGTCGGCGTCCGTTCCGCGACCGGTCTCGGCTTCTCCAAGTTCCGCCGGGCGGCGGCTTACCTGAACCTGGACACCGACGCGACGGAACGGGACTTGCGCCAGTTTACGCAATCGTGCCTGGATATATGGCCGACGCTTATCCGGGATCTCCCCCTGGAGAGAAGCCGGGCCGACCGCCTGATGGCGCGGATGAGTGCCACCCGGCTTGCCCAGGAAGCCCGGTAAACCTTCCAGCGCCTCCCGTATAAAATATTCGTGGGCCGAAGACGTGGCACGGCGTTAGGGTTGGTCATCCGGGAGGATGAACCATGCTGAATCGTCTTTGGATCTGGACCGGATGGGCTCCGAAGGCCGAGGGGCCGGCGGTTTCCGATCTGGTCAAGGGGCTGACGCTGGTGGACGAGCGGTCGCGCGTCGCCGTGATGGTGCTGGCGCTGGGGCCGCGTCTGCGGGAGCGCCTGGATCTGGCGCAATGCCTGCGGCTGGCGGTGGTGGCGGATTTGGCGCCGGAGGCGGCCGAGCGGTTGGGCGGTGCGCTGGCCGGTCTGGCCGGCGAGTGCCGGGACCGCTCCAGCCGGGAGGCTCGGCTGGTCGAGACGCTGCGGCGGCTGTCCGGGCAGATGGAGCTAAACCGGGTTTCCGCCTATCGCTGGAGTGCTGAGGACCGCCGGCGGCTGTTCGACGCGGATCATCTGGCCCGCCGCTGCGCCGGCGATCCGCTGCTGGCGCAGATCTACGACGCGGTCTGGAGCCAAGGTGTCGAGCGGCTCAGACGAGCCGGAGAGAACCCGGCGCGGGTGGCGCTCGACGCGATGGGGTACCGGAAGGCCGACGATGCGGAAGCGGCCTGCCGGCCCTGCTAGCGCAGGGTCACGGCGGACAGGTTGCCGTCGATGCCTTCTTCCAGCTTGGCGTTGAGGTCGGCCATCATGCGTTCGACCAGGCTGTGCCACGCATCCTCGCGGCCCTGGAGCGAGACGTTCTCCGGGACGCTGATGGTGCGGGCGACGGTGGCGCCGGTATAGCCCTGGAACTGGCGGGACGGCACCTCGACCACGAGGTCTACCGACAGGCGGCCGTCGTAGCGTTCCGACTGATCGGTCGTGAAGGCGCCTCGGACGCCGGTCGTGGGCGCGAGGGCCGTTTCGGTGATGCTGGCGTCCTTGATGATGACGCGCAGCGTGCCGCCGGCGCCCATCGCGCGCACCCGCTCGTTGGCCCAGCGGCGGATCGCGTCCGACGGCGGGACCGGAGTCAGGTGGTCGACGTTGGGCGGCACCTGGGGCGGCTGGTATTGCTGAACCACCTCGACCCGGGCCACGTCGAACGAGATTGGCGCCAGGTTGGCGAAGCTGATCTGGCGGGCCTGCGGGCGCGGCGGGGTCGAGGTGCAGGCGCCGAGCACCAGGGTGGCGGCGATGGCGAGGACGGCCGGACGGAGGAGACGCGGGATCATGAGGGGCTTCTGTTCAACGGGAATGGCTGGATCTCGCATTGCGATACCACGGGCGCCGCGATCCGGTCATCTGGATTTCCGCTGTTTGACCGCCGCCTTCGCAATTGTCGCGTTAAGATTCTTGGGTGTGACCACCACGCAATAGGCCTTGGCCTGCCGCAGCCGCTTGCAGGCCGCCGTGGCCTGCCGTTCGTCCATGTTGAGGATGATCGGGCGGAACTTACGGCCGCGCTCGATCGTCGTCATCATGCCGCCGCCCAGCACGGCGGCGTGGCTGCGCATCAGCTTGCGGGCGGCATCGACCGCCTTCGCCTTGGTGTTGAAGGTGCCGCCGAACTCGATGCTCCAGGCATCCGCCCTCGATACCGTGGGAGCGTTGGGCAATCCCGGCACCGAGACGAAGCTGCCGCAGGTGGGGGAGATCACGCCGACGGCCGGCAGGTCGGGGTCCCGGGTGCGGACCGGATCGATGTCGTGGATCGTGACATTGATCTTGGGATCGGGGTTCTTGGGGTCCGGCATCGCGTAGGCGGTGTCCATCAGGCGCGCGATGGTTTCGGCACGCCCGCCCCGGCTGGTTTCGCCCAGCACGACGGCGAC
>NZ_JCACHA010000045.1:0-4299 GCF_059503625.1 Skermanella sp. | reverse complement strand
AAGATCGAGTCGGAAGTGATGGAGATCTTTACCGCCTGCTCGTTCCAGGATCTGACCGGCCAGCGCACCACGAAGGTCATCAACGTCCTTCGTTACATCGAGCAGCGCATCGGGTCGATGATCGCGATCTGGGGAGAGGACAAGACACCCCGGGAAGATCTGCCGCCCGACACCGTGGACCAGCGGCCGGACGCTCATCTCCTCCATGGACCGTCGCTGACCGGTATCGACCAGAACGAAGTCGACCAGCTGATGTCCGGCTTCGCCGTTCCGGCTTCCGGCGGCGCCGCACCTCCGCCACCGAAACCCAAGGCCGAAGTGAAGCCGATGCCGATCAAGGAGGAGGAGCCGGCTCCCAATCCGCTGAACCAGTCCGCCATCGACGCCCTGTTCGGATAGCGCCGCTGCCGGCGGACCCGGATCGATGAAACCGCATGGCGCGCCTCAGCCGGAGAGCGCGCCATTTTGCTTCGGCTAGGTGCTTCGGCAGGGTGCTTCGCGCATGCGGGAATCCGTCGCACCGGTCCAAAAGGCTTCATGGGCTGGCGCGCCGGCGGCTTCTCGGCCTATGATTTGCCGCATGGCGACGTTACTGCGAAATCGGCTGCATCATTGGTTACGAAGTCTGCTGATACCCTGGATGGATTATGACCCGATCACCTAGAAACGAAGCTTTCATGTTGTCTCGCCTTGAACAGCTTTGCCTAGACAAGGGATTGAAGATGACCGAGCAGCGCCGGGTGATCTCGCGCGTGCTGTCCGCCGCGACCGACCATCCGGACGTCGAGCAGGTCTACCGCCGTGCCGCCGACATCGATGCCAAGATCAGTATCGCCACCGTCTACCGCACCGTCCGTCTGCTTGAGGATGCCGGTGTGATCGAGCGGCTGGACTTCGGGGATGGGCGTGCCCGGTTCGAAGAGTCGCGCGACGAGCACCATCACCACCTCATCAACGTCCAGACCGGGGAAGTCATCGAGTTCAACAGCGATGAGCTGGAAGCCGTCAAGCAGCGGATCGCCCGTGAACTGGGATTCGAACTGCTCGGCCACCGGCTGGAGCTTTACGGTGTCCCGCTCAAGGGCGCACCTCAACGGAGCGAGCCATGAGCAAAGAGTCACAAAAAGCCACCGCTTCGGCGTCGATCTGCGGCGACGATCTCTCCTGCTGCCGTCCCGCCGTCCGCCGGGCCTACACCGAACTGCGCCAGTGCGGGCAGCCGGAACGCTATGCGTTCGAAGCGGCAATCGCAGTGTTCCGCTACCACCACCCCGCCGCCATGCCGCGTCAGGCCGAGCTGGTGGTCGCCGAATGGGTCTTCGACGGCGTCAGGCACTGAAGGGCCGCAGACGCCCGTGACTACGAAGGCTTGGCGTCGTCGATCAGCATCCAGGTAAGCTCGTGCTTGTTGTGATGCAGGTGAACGACCCGGCTGCCGGGGATCGCCGCGAACTCGCGGGTGATCGCGTGGTCGGTAGGCCCCTGGAACTTGATCGTGCAGATGAAATTCCGGCACAGCCCGCTGTCGATCCAGGTCTTCACCAGCCGCAGCAGCCGCTCGGGATAGCAGATTACGTCCGAGCACAGCCAGTCCAGCGGCCCCAAATCGGCCGGCGTAAGCGCAAAGGCGCTCTGCTTGCGGAAGTCGACGCGGGACAGGGCGGCAATCGCCGGCGCCAGAGGCGCCTTGTCGATGCTGACGACATGTGCGCCCAGTTCATGGAGCACCCAGGTCCAGCCGCCCGGACTGGAGCCGAGATCGACCGTGAGCGATCCCGGTCCGGGCATCCGGCCGGCGATCGCCAGCGCTTCCCATAATTTCAGATACGCCCGGTTCGGAGGAGCAGTCCGATTCTCGATGAACTCGACCTCGCCGTTGCGGAACGGGCTGGAGCAGTGGGGCGAGGCGATCAGGGTATGCTCGTCCTCCATCATCCAGGAGCCGAGCGGCGCCGTCGGAGCGGTCGCGGGAAAGACCAGAGGCTTGGCCGAGACATGGGGAAGCTGTTCCTGGATCAGCTTGGCGCGGCCATGGTGGCGCACGGGGTAGAGCGCCCAGTTGCGCTGAATGGCGCGCAACCCGCGTGCCGCCGCCTTGATCGACGCGACCGGCAGGCGCACCGGGTCGTACCAGACGTTCTCGACCCAATAGACGGGACGGGGCGGGCCGGGGGCGAAGACCAGCCTGTCGTGGACGATGGCGCCCTCGCCCAGTTCCGCCAGCAGGTCGTCAAGGAAGCCGTCCGGCGCCAGGTAGCCGGTCATGCCCAGCGGTTCGGCCGCTGATGGTGGCGGTAGAGGGTCGGACACGATGATCTGGCTCCTGCTCAGGCTGAAGCCCCGCATAGCCCAGCCGCCTCAGCCGATCAACCTTGCTGACCGGGGGTCAGATCATCCTGTCGCGTGCCGCGGCATCTCCAGATCGGCCAATGGATGCCGCTCGACCCGGACCAGAGCGATCCCGTCCCGGTCGAACAGGTGGCAGTTGGCGGCGGGGATGCCGATTCGGACCTGTTCGCCCGGGTTGACCGGACTGTCGCCGTCGGTCCGGATAACGACGCTCTGCCCCCCATCGACCCTGACATGGCAGTAGGTTTCGCCGCCCAGCCGCTCGACCACGAAGACCCGGCCTTCCATCGTGGCGTCGCCCTTGTCGCCGGCGGCCAGATGCTCCGGCCGAATGCCCAGAGTTACCTTGGCTCCCGGCGCCATGCCGGCGGTGCGGGCGGGAACCGTCATCGTTCCGCCGCCCGGGATTTGGACGGTAGCGGTATCGCGGCCGATCTCCGATGCGGCCGTTTCCAGGAAATTCATCTTGGGGCTGCCGATGAAGCCCGCGACGAACAGGTTGCAGGGATGGTGATAAAGCTCCAGCGGAGATCCGACCTGCTCGACATGACCGGCGCGCAGCACGACGATCTTGTTCGCCAGGGTCATCGCCTCGACCTGATCGTGCGTCACGTAGACCATCGTGGCGGACAGGTCCTCCTTCAGCTTCGCCAGCTCTATCCGCATCTGGACGCGCAATCCGGCGTCCAGGTTGGACAGCGGTTCGTCGAACAGGAACACCTTCGGCTCCCGCACGATGGCGCGGCCGATGGCGACGCGCTGTCTCTGGCCGCCGGAAAGCTCACGCGGCTTACGCGTCAGCAGGGTTTCGATCTGGAGTATCCGCGCCGCCTCCCGGACCTTGGCGTCGATGGCGTCCTTCGACCCGTTCGCCAGTTTCAGCCCGAACGCCATGTTGTCGTAAACGCTCATATGCGGGTAGAGCGCGTAACTCTGGAATACCATGGAGATGCCGCGCTCCTTCGGAGGCAGGTCGTTGACCCGCACGCCGTCTATCGTCATCTCGCCGCTGGTGATGTCCTCCAGTCCCGCGATCAGGCGCAGCAGCGTCGACTTGCCGCACCCGGAAGGCCCGACGAAGACGGTCAGCTCGTTGTCTTCGATATCGAGATCGACGCCATGGATGATTTCCATCCCGCCGAAGCTCTTGCGCACGCCGCGCAGGGTGACGTTGGCCATGATCGTGTCTCCTCCCGTTGTTTTCTAGCCCTTCACGGCGCCGGCGGTCAGCCCGGAAACGATCTTCCGCTGGAAGATCATAACCAGCACCAGCAGCGGCACGGTAACGATGACCGAGGCCGCCATGATGTTGCCCCAGGGCAGCTCGAACTGGCTGGTACCGGTTATCAGGGCGATCGCGACAGGCACCGTCCGCATGTCGTTCGACAAGGTGAAGGTGAGTGCGAACAGGAACTCGTTCCAGGCGGCGATGAAGGCCAGCAGCCCCGTCGTCGCCAGGGCCGGACCCATCAGCGGCAGGAAGACGCGGGTGATGATCACCCACGGGCTGGCCCCGTCGACGATGGCCGCTTCCTCCAGTTCCTTCGGCAGCTCCCGCATGAAGGTGGTCAGCACCCAGACCGTGAAGGGCAGGGTGAAGACCATGTAGGACAGGATCAGGCCCATCAGGTTGTTATAGAGCCCCAGCCAGCGGATCAGTTCGAACATGCCTGACAGCACGGCGACCTGCGGGAACATGGAAACGCCCAGCACGACCATCAGCAGCGTGCCGCGCCCGCGGAACTGCACCCGGCCCAGCGCGTACGACGCCGTCAGGGCCAGGAACAGCGACAAGGCTACGACCGCGACCGATACGGCGACCGAGTTGAGGATGTTCCGGGCGAAGGGCTGTCCCCGGAACACCCCGGCATAGTTGTCCCAAGCCGGATTGGCCGGCCAGAACTCGACCTGAAACAGCGCCGATCCTGCCTTCAGCGACGATACGACCGC
>NZ_JCACHA010000044.1:0-4305 GCF_059503625.1 Skermanella sp. | reverse complement strand
AGACCGCTGCTGCCGAGCGAACGGCTATCTTGGCGAACCCGTCGAAAACCCGCGTGCCCGCCACCTTGAACAGCCCGGCCGTCGGCTTTCCCATCATCGCCGCGACCTTCTCGGCCCGTGGCAGTTCGTCCACGTGATCCAGATTCCGCATCACCGTCAGGGCGCCACGCGGCGACGCCGCCTTAGCTATGGCGCCGACCGACTTCAGGACATCCTGAAGCTTCGCGGTATCTCTCAGCCTTACGAGTTCGGTGAGAGAGCGGGCGAACCCCTTGGTCATCTTGCCGGTCCGATGAGCCAGCTTGGCCAGGGAAACACCGGTTTTCACCGCGACCGCCCCGCCGCCCGTGGCAAGCACCGCCCCGCTCAAGCCGATGCCCGCCGTGGCAAGCGCCAGTACCGTTTCGTCCACCGGCTCGTCGTTCAGGTAATGTCCGGCCTGGGCCGTCGCGTCCCGCAGATCGCCGACCACCGTCAGGTCGGATACCACCGCGCCGACCGCTCCCGCCGTGCCTTCGCCCTCTCCGGTCACGAAGCCGTGCGTTCCAGCGCTGGCTGAGCGCATCAGGGTTGGCAGCCACTGAAGCTTTTCGTCGTACCGGCGCCGCAGGGCCGGATCGATCGCGATGCCGAGCAGGTCGGCCAGATCGAACATGTCTCCGGCTTCTTCCGGCCTGTCGGCCTCCAGGCTTTCGGAAATCCGCCGTTCCAGTTCCTCCGGCAGAGCCAGCGGACGCACCGATCCAAGGATGCCGGTGCGGATTTCCTCGTCGGTCGGATCGCGCAGATCGTCCGGTGCGATCGCGAAGACGGCCAGCGCAAGACAAGCCGCAATCGCCGCGACCGCAGCCAGCCCCAGGCCAAAACGTCTCATAATCCCGCCATCTTCTTCATTTCCGGGACTGTTGCAGTGCAATTGCGATCCTGCATCCCTACTTTACCAGCAGGCGGGATGGAATAAACAGGCCCGCAGGCGGCGCTTCGCGCATTCGCGATGGTTGATACCGGGTGCGCCGCATACAATGCGAGGGGAACCCGCGCACGGGTTGCCCATTAATACGGGCGTATTACAGGAAACATGGTCGCGAGATGGCGGAAGTAACGGACACTCTGGAACGGCGCGATGCCCTGAGGGCGATTGCCGCCACTCTGCGCGGCGATGGGATCGAGGTGGAGTTCGACATCGTGCCGGCCCGCTGGTCGATTGCCGGCGCGCATGACTTCGTCATACCCGGCGCAGACCCAAAACGCCGGCTCAAGGCCCGCTTCCGCGTCACGACCGGTCCGGTCGAGGATGTCGAGCAGGAAGTGGCCGACCTGCTGGAAACGCCGGAAGGCATCGGACGGAACGAGATCAAGGCGCTCGCCAAGCGGGTGAAGGCCGCCGTCAAGGGGTCCGACCAGATCCAGGAAGCCACCGACCGGATCGACATCTGGGTCGAGTCGGTCGCCGAACGCGCGGCGGCCTTCGGCCAGAGCTGGCGTCCCCAGGCCTTCTCCGACGACCTCGCCCGCGTGCTGGGTTTCGGCGGCCGTACCCCCCGTCTGGAAACGCTGCTCGACGCCGTCGAGGAAGCCTTCCGCACGGCAGCGGCCCGCATTGGCGTCCGCGTCCGCCGCAACCTGCTGGAAACGGCTTCCGGCCTCGGCGTCTATCTCGACAGCTTCGCCGCCGCCCGCGCGATGATCCGCAAGCTCCGGCTGTTCGTCGGCCCGACCAACTCGGGCAAGACCCACGCCGCGATGGACCGTCTGGCGGAAGGACGGAGCGGCGCCTATCTGGCTCCGCTGCGGCTGCTCGCCCTGGAAGGCCAGGAAGCGGTCGAGACGCGCGGCCAGATGTGCAGCCTGATCACGGGCGAGGAGCGCGACGTGCGCCCCGGCGCCGCCTTCGTTTCCTCGACCATCGAGATGGCGAACACCAACCGCGTTATGGACGCCTGCGTGATCGACGAGATCCAGATGATCGGCGACCACGACCGGGGCTGGGCCTGGACGGCCGCCGTCGCCGGCATGGCCGCGTCCGAGATCATCATGACCGGCTCCGCCGACGCGATCCCCTATGTCCAGCGACTCGCCGCCGCAACCGGGGAGGAGCTTGAGATCGTCGAGTTCACCCGCAAGTCGCCGCTCCGCGTCCAGGAAGGCGGCGTCGCGATGAGCGAGATCCGCCGGGCCGACGCGCTGATCGCCTTCTCCCGCCGCGACGTGCTGGGGCTTCGCGCCCAGCTTCTCCAGCAGGGACACTCGGTCGCGGTGATCTACGGCGCCCTGTCGCCGGAAGTGCGCCGGGCGGAAGCCCGCCGCTTCCGCGAGGGTCAGGCCGACGTGCTGGTCGCCACCGACGCCATCGGCATGGGCCTCAACCTGCCGATCGCCCGCATCGTCCTGTCGACCACCCGCAAGTTCGACGGCCGGGAGGAGCGCGAGCTTCTGCCGCCCGAAGTCCGCCAGATCGGCGGCCGGGCAGGGCGCTTCGGCATGCACGAGGAAGGCCGGGTCGCCGTGCTGGAAGGGGAGAACATCAACCCCGTCCGCCGCGCGCTGACCTCCAAGCCGGTCGATCCGGAAGATCCCCGTCCGTGGATCTCGCCGGCGACCTCGCACGTCAAGGCCATCGCGCAGGAGCTTGGCACCAACAGCCTTGCCCGCGTCCTTCGGACGGCGGGTCAGGAGTTGCTGCGCGCCCACCAGACCTTCCGCATGACCGATCTGGAAGGCCGCATTCAGGCGGCCTTGGCGGTCGACCATGCCAAGCTGCCGCTGGAGACCCGCGACCTGCTGTCCCGCTGCCCGATCGACGTCCGCGATCCCAACCAGTTGCGGCTGCTGCGCATGTGGGCGGTCAACCAAGGCAAGGGCCTGCCCAACCCCAGCCCCGGCACCGCCGGGCGCTTCACCCACGAGACCGGTACCGACGTGGAGCTAGAAGCTTCGGAAAAGGCGGTCAAGGACCTGACCGCCTATGCGTGGCTGGCCTACCGCTTCCCCGAAGCCTATCCGGAAATGGACCTCTGCCTGGAGCGCCGTCAGGAGCTGAACGCCTTCATCGAGCGGACGCTGTCCGCCCGCAGCCTGCCGCGCGCCTGCCCGTCCTGCGGCGCCACATTGAAGGCCAACCACCGCTTCAAGATCTGCGACGCCTGCCACACCGTCCGGAAGGAGGAGCGCGCCAACGGCACCGACTCCGGCCGTCCGCCCCACCGCTTCCATCAGGCCCGGCGGGGTCCGCCGCCGCCGAAGCGTGGAGGCAAGGCAAGGCCCGCGAAGCCGGCGCCGTCACCGCGCTGAGGCGGTGCGGGTCGCCAGCCAGATCCCCGTCGCGATCAGCGCGATGCCGGCGATATGGAACAGGTGGAGCGTTTCGCCCAGGAACAGGACGGCGGCCAGACTGCCGAACACCGGCACCAGATGGATGCACAGCCCGGCCCGGTTCGGCCCCGCCACTGCGACCAGCCGGTTGAAGCACAGATAGGCCAGGATCGACGGGAACAGCGCTACATAGACGGTGGCGCCCAGCGCCATCGCGGTCGGGCGGAACGGGTGGCCGTTCCAACTCTCCATCAGATAGAACGGCAGGATCATCGACGCGCCGAGCGCGAAGGTCACGAACAGGAAGCTGAAGGGGTGGACGGCCGGCCGCCGCCGCATCAGCGCCGTATAGCCCGCATAGCAGATGACGGCGGCGAAGATCCACAGGTCGCCGGGGTTGAATTCGAACCGGGCCAGCGCGCTCGGATCGCCCTTGGAGATCAGCGTCATCGCCCCGACCAGCGACAAGGCGATGCCGGCGCCCTGTACCGATGAAATCCTGTCGCGGAACAGCAGGAACGTCATCAGCACGATCAGCGGCGGGATGCCCGACTGCATCATGACGGAATTCAGCACCGACGTGCTGTTCAGTCCGATATAGACGAAGGTGTTGAACACGCCGATGCCTAGCATCGCCAGGACGACGGTGATCGCCCAGTTCCGCCTCAGCACGTCCGCATCCGCCCTCAGGTACCGCCACGCGAAGGGCAGTATCAGCAGCGCACCAAGGGTCCAGCGCCAGAACGCCAGCCCGACGGGAGGCACCGTTCCCGCCACCGTCCGTCCGACGATGGCGTTGCTGGCCCAGAACAGTGGCGGCAGCATCAGCAGCAGCCAGACCTGATCGAAGAAACGTCGGTTCGAAGACAAGATCGCAGACACTTTACCGTATCGGGAGGTGCATTCTACACCAATAATGGAAGAGAACGATCGTGAGAATATCTTTGCCTCGTAGGTCGGTCTAAAGCGAAGCGGCAGCCGACAAGCAGGCGC
>NZ_JCACHA010000043.1:0-4309 GCF_059503625.1 Skermanella sp. | reverse complement strand
AGGCGGTGCGGGTCAGCACGTTCATCGCGTTGTCCAGCGACGCGAAGTCGCTGTTCAGCAGGGTGCCGGCGACGCACAGCAGCGCCAGCCCGACGACGGGACCGACGCCGTGCAGCCAGGAGCCGAACGACCTTGCGCGGTCAAGCCTCCCCTCTACCACGGCAAAGCCCCTGGACGGTCGTTCCTCGGCCTAGTTCTTCGTTCCGGTCGCATGGGAAATCAGTTCCTCCTCGGTCAGGTGTTGCGCATCGACCATGGCCTCAAGGCGGCCCGCCCGCATCACGGCGACCCGATGGCACAGGCCCACCAGTTCCATCAGCTCGGACGACACCACGATCACGCCATGTCCCTCCCGCGCCAGCCGCTGGATCAGGAAGTAGATGTCCCGCTTGGCTCCGACATCGACGCCGCGCGTCGGCTCGTCCAGGACGATGACCTTCGGCCGGGGGTGCAGCACCTTCGCCAGCGCCAGCTTCTGCTGGTTGCCGCCCGACAGCGACGATGCCCGGATGTCGAGCGACCCGGTCCGGATGCCGAAGTCCTTCACCGCCGCCTCAAGCGCCCGCATCTCGTCGCCGGGCCGAAGCCACGGTTTCGCGTAGTGCTCCAGCGCCATCAGCGTCAGGTTCTCCCGCAGGCCGAAGCCGACATGCAGCCCCTTGCCCTTGCGGTCCTCACTCAAATAAGTCAGCCCCTGGGCCACCGCGTCGCGCGGGTTCCGGATGCGGATCTCGCGGCCGTCCAGTTCGATCCGTTCCACGGTATGGGGCCGCAATCCCAGAAGCCCTTCGAACAGTTCCGTCCGCCCGGCTCCGACAAGCCCGGCGAACCCCAGGATCTCGCCCGGCATGACCTCGAACCCGACATCCCGCGCCCAGCCCGGCACCGTCATGCCGACGACCTTGAGCCGGGGGACGGCGCCGGCCGACGATGGGGCGGGGGAGGGATCCTTGGGCGGATACAGGTCGGACAGCTCGCGCCCGACCATCAGGTTCGCCATCTCGCGCCGGGTCAACTCGGCCGTCGGACGGCGGGTGACGAAGCGGCCGTCGCGCATGACGATCACCTCGTTGGTCGTCCGCTCGACCTCGTCCAGCTTGTGCGAGATATAGACGATGGTCACGCCGGCCTCGTGCAGCCGGCCCATCAGCCTGAACAGCGCCTCGGTCTCTCCCGGCGTCAGCGAGGCGGTCGGCTCGTCCATGATCAGGAGGCGGGCACTGCGCGCCAGCGCCTTTGCGATCTCGACCAGTTGCTTTTCCGCGACGATCAGGTGCCGCACCGGCGTATCCGGGTTCTTGTCCAGGCCGACCTGCGCCAGTACCCGCGCGGTTTCGGCCCGCATCGCCGCATCGTCGAGCCACCAGCCGCGCTTCTTCTCATGGCCCAGGAAGATGTTCTGCGCGATGGTCAGGTCTTCGGCGAGGTTGAATTCCTGGTGGATCAGGACGATGCCGGCGGCTTCCGCCGCGCGCGAGTTGTTGAAGACCGTGGCTTCGCCGTCGACGAACACCGCGCCTTCGGTCGGCTGCTCGTAGCCGCTCAGGATCTTCATCAGCGTCGACTTGCCGGCGCCGTTCTCGCCGAGAAGCCCATAGACGCCGCCGCGCGGCAGTTCGAAGCTGACGCCGTGAAGGACCCGGACGGTGCCGAACTCCTTCACGATGTTCTCGAAACGGACCGCAATGCTCATCCGCGCCGGCTCCCCCTCCCGTTTGGCCGTCTGATCGCGGCTTAGGACGCCACTGTGAAGCGGGCCTCCCCGAGCGTCAAGCTAGATCGTTGATCCAAAAGGGCATATTGGCCGGCAAGGCTTTATGGCCGGGCTTAGCGGCTCAGCCGCCGGGCCGCCGCAGCTCGGTCGCGAAGAAGACCAGCGCCGCCAGCGCCAGGACGCCGCCGGTCAGCATCGACGTCCACCAGCCGCCATGATGGTAGGTCAGCGTCGCCACCGCCGACCCGCCGGCGCCCAGCAGGAAGACGATGGTCATGTAGACGGAGTTCATCCGGCCGCGCGCCTCGCTGGCAAGCGAGTAGATCACCCTCTGGCCCAGCACCTGATTGACCTGCGTCGCCGCGTCCAGCGTCACCGCGAACACGACCAGCGCCGCGAGGGAGGGCAGGGCCGCCGCCCAGCCCGCAAGGAAGCAGCTGATCATGACGGTGCCGAGCGCCACACCCGTCCCGATCCTCACATAACCCCTGTCGCCCAGCCGTCCGGCGAGCGGCGCCGCCAGCGCGCCTCCGGCGCCCGCCAGCGCGAACAGCGCGATCCCCTTCTGCCCATAGCCGAAGAGGTTCGCCAGCATCAGGGGCGCCGCCGTCCAGAAGATGTTGAAGATGGCGAAGACGATGCCCTGGTAGACCGCCCGCCGCTGAAGCGCCGGCGTCGTCAGCAGGATGCTCCACATCGAGGCCAGCATCCGTCCATAGCCCCCATGCGCCGGTTTCGGCTTGCCGCCGCCGGACCCGTGGCTGTGGGGCAGGGCCTTCGCCAGCCATGCGGTCAGCAGCAGCATCAGGCCGGCGGAGACCCAGAACACCGCCCGCCAGCCCAGCGTATCGGCAAGCATGCTGGATACCGGCCGCGCCAGCATGATGCCCGCCAGCAGGCCCGCCATGACGTTGCCGATGGTGCGTCCGCGCCGTTCCTCCGGCGTCAGCGCGGCGGCGAACGGCACCACGACCTGAGCGCCGGCCGAACAGAAACCGACCGCGACCGAAGCTGCCAGGAAGAGCGTGGAGGAAGAGGAAACCGCGACCCCGGCCAGCGCCGCCGCGGCGCAGAGCAGGGTGGTCAGGATCAGCCGGCGGTTCTCGATGCGGTCGGCGAGCGAGACCACCAGCAGCAGCCCGGCGCCGTAGCCGAGCTGGGTCAGCGTGACGATCAGGCCGGAGATGTTCTCGCCAAGCCCAAGCTCGGGCGCTATCAGGCCGATCAGCGGCTGGGCGTAATATAGATTGGCGACCATGGCGCCGCAGGTCGCGGCGCAGGCGACCGTCAGCGCCGGCGACAGGCCGTGACCGGCCTTCGCGTCCTCCGCCGTGGACGCGGTAGCAGACTGCGCGAGTGTGCGCATGCGGAACTCTCCCCTGAATTTCGCCGCGTCGGCGGCGGAGTGGAGAGCATGCGCTTCCATGGGATTTCGCAAATGGGCGCATGCCCGCAACGGCAACCGCTGCGGGCCTGCGATGTTCCGGCAAGCGCCTTCGCTTCAGCGACGGCGCTTCGGCGTCGTTACATCATCCCCATCGCGCCGGCCAGCAGGCCGTCGGCTTTCTGCCGCTGGTCCTCCGTCAGCACAGCGTAGAGCGGACCGGCCGTCGCTTCGACCGCCTTCAAGGCCTCGGCATGGCTGGACATCATCCGCGCCTTGCCCTGCACCGTCTGCAACCAGCTCTTTTGCGGCGAAGCCTTGGGCGCCATCATCTGGTCGTGCATGGACCGGTGGACCTCGGCGTTCTTGCGGAGCGCTCCGGCGAAGGCGTTCCACTGCTCCCGCTGGCCGTCGGTGATGCCGATTTCCGTCTGAAGGAACGCGATACGGCCTTCGATATGCTCGAACGGCATGCCCATGCCCATGCCCATGCGCATGCCCATGCCGGCCTCGCGCCTCGTCCCGTCCATCATCGGGCAATCCATCGAAGCGCCGCCCTGGCCGCCCATCTGCATGCCGTTCATGCCCCGCATCGGCATCGGCATCGGCATCGGCATCGGCATGGATGAACCGGGTGCCGGAGCGGCCTGGGATTCCTCCGCCTGGGTGCCGGGATGATGGATCTGATGGTCGTCGGATTGCGCTTGCACGGCCGGGCTGAAGGCCAGTACCGCGAGGACGGGAAGCGCCAGACGAACGAGTGATCTCATGATGTCCTCCAAAATGGCCGCCGGTCAGCTTGCGAGCGGATTCCGGAAAGCATAGTCCGCGTCCGCGCCGCTCTCCTTAATCCAAATCAACCGTTATCTGAATCAACTTCCAGCCGCAGGCGCCAGCTCCGCCCAGGCCGCACGCAGCACGTCCGCCGGCAGATCGCGGGTTATCAGCACCAGCCGGGTCCGCCGATCGGCGTCCGGCCAGTTCTCCAGCGCCACGGGTGGATGAAAGACGTGGTGGACGCCATGGACCACGACCGGCCCGGCCTCGCCCCGAAGGTCGAAGATGCCTTTGACCCGCAGCAGGCTCTCGCCGTATTGGGCACGAAGCGCCGACAGCCAGTCGTTGACGCCGGCCCATTCCAGCGGCCCGTCATGGGTCAGGCAGGTCGCCGCGATCCGTGCATCGTGCCGGTTGACGTCGTGGCAATGACG
>NZ_JCACHA010000042.1:0-4318 GCF_059503625.1 Skermanella sp. | reverse complement strand
ACCGCTAGTTCGTCCGCCTCATGATCCAGCGCTGAGGATTAAAGGTATTTTAGTCGTAGCGTGAAGGCATTCCGCCTCGGTTATCGCACCGCCACTTGCACACAAATGCGGCCGGTCCAACGACAACAGAGTTTTTGCTTAAGAAAAGCCTGAGCGACGGATGCATGGCGGCCAAGCGGAAGACGCATAGCTCAACTCGGGCGTGCGTTGCATGCAAAGCTGCCCGGCGCAGGTGATTTTAGCGATTCTTTCATGGCGCGCCGATATCTGGTAGGCTAACGGAGGCGGATACCCCAAAGGCGTGCTTCGGAGCGTCTCCGCCGAGGGTCCGGGCGGGCATAGCGGTCGGCAGGATCCCGGGGGTTCGGGTTCGGGCGGTGGCTTCGGGTTTGATGGCTGGGCCGCCGCAACAAGGTGTGGAAGAGTCATGTCTGGACAGAAAATCGTTATCGCGTCGGATCATGCCGGCTTCGACTTCAAGGCTTCCTTAAAGGACACGTTGGCCGGCCAAGGATACGAGGTAATCGACCTCGGCACCAACGGTCCGGAATCGGTCGACTATCCGGACTACGCGGCAGCCCTCGCGGGCGCCATCCGGGAAGGCCGGGCCGAACGCGGCGTCCTGATCTGCGGCACCGGCATCGGCATCAGCATCGCCGCCAACCGGCATCCGGGCATCCGTGCGGCATTGTGCCACGACACGACCGGCGCGCGGCTCTCCCGCCAGCACAACGACGCCAATGTCCTGGTGCTCGGCGCCCGCGTGACGGGGATCGAGACCGCACAGGACTGCCTCGCCGCCTTCCTGGCAACACCGTTCGAAGGCGGGCGTCACAGCCGCCGCGTTGACAAGATGGGCTGAAGGGCCAATCAGTCTTACAGGCAGCCGATCTTTCAGGCCGCCGGTATCGGATTTCGCCGGCGCCGCACCGTTCAGGGCTTCGGGCATCGATCGCGGGACGCCGGCGGAGCGGTCCCGGCGGTCGAGGCCCGGAGCGGTACACCAAGTTCAAGGAACCCTTTCCATGTCGTCTCTTCCCCAATCCACCGATTCCGATACCCTCTACGGCCGTTTCTTCGGCGCGTCCCTGGCCGAGAGCGATCCCGATCTCGCCCGCGCGATCGGTGAGGAACTGGCGCGCCAGCAGGATCAGATCGAGCTGATCGCCTCCGAGAACATCGTCTCGGCGGCGGTGCTGGAAGCCCAGGGCTCGGTGCTGACCAACAAATACGCCGAAGGATATCCCGGCCGCCGCTACTACGGCGGCTGCGAATTCGTCGATGTCGCCGAGCAGTTGGCGATCGACCGCGCCAAGGCGCTGTTCGACTGCGCCTTCGTCAACGTGCAGCCCCACTCGGGCGCTCAGGCGAACCAGGCGGTCTTCATGGCGCTGCTCCAGCCGGGCGACACGATCCTCGGCATGTCGCTGGACGCCGGCGGCCATCTGACCCACGGCGCCGCCGCCAACCAGTCCGGCAAGTGGTTCAACGCCATCCAGTACGGCGTCCGCCGCGACAACGCGCTGATCGACTTCGATCAGGTCGAGGCTCTGGCCCGCGAGCATAAGCCGAAGCTGATCATCGCCGGCGGCTCGGCCTATCCGCGCACCATCGACTTCGCCCGCTTCCGCAAGATCGCGGACGAGGTCGGCGCGTATTTCATGGTCGACATGGCGCATTTCGCCGGGCTGGTCGCCGGCGGCGTCTATCCCTCGCCGCTGCCGCACGCCCATATCGTGACGACCACGACCCACAAGACGCTGCGCGGTCCGCGCGGCGGCATGATCCTGTCGAACGACGCGGATCTCGGCAAGAAGATCAACTCCGCCGTCTTCCCCGGTCTTCAGGGCGGTCCGCTGATGCATGTGATCGCCGCCAAGGCGGTGGCCTTCGGCGAAGCGCTGCGTCCGGAGTTCAAGACCTACGCCCAGAACGTGGTGGACAACGCCCGCGCGCTGGCGGCGCGCCTGATCGAGGGCGGCGTGGACATCGTGTCTGGCGGGACCGACAGCCATGTGGTCCTGGTCGACCTGCGGCCGAAGAACCTGACGGGCAAGGCGACCGAAGGGTCGCTGGAGCGCGCCGGCATGACCTGCAACAAGAACGGCGTGCCGTTCGACCCGCAGAAGCCGATGGTGACGTCAGGCGTCCGCCTCGGATCGCCGGCGGCGACCACGCGCGGCTTCGGCGTCGCGGAGTTCACGCTGGTCGGCGAGCTGATCTCCGAAGTGCTGGACGGTCTGGCCGCCAGCAACTCGGGCGACAACACAGCCGTCGAAGCCCAGGTCAAGGAGCGCGTCCAGGCGCTTTGCCGGCGCTTCCCGATCTACCCGAACCTGTGAGGCGATAGAACCAGATGCGCTGCCCGTTCTGCGGACATGACGATACCCAGGTGAAGGACAGCCGGCCGACCGAGGACAACTCGGCCATCCGCCGGCGGCGTTTCTGTCCCGGCTGCGGCGCGCGCTTCACCACCTTCGAGCGGGTGCAGTTGCGCGAACTGACGGTGATCAAGAGCGCCGGGCAGCGCGAGCCCTTCGACCGCGACAAGCTGCTGCGCTCCATGCGCATCGCCTTGCGCAAGCGGCCGATCGATGCCGACCGCATCGATCGGCTGGTCAACAGCCTGGTCCGGCAGCTCGAGTCCTCGGGCGAGAGCGAGATTCCGTCGAGCCAGATCGGCGAGATGGTGATGAACGCCCTGTTCAACCTGGACCAGGTCGCCTATGTCCGTTATGCGTCCGTCTACAAGGACTTCAGGGAGGCCTCGGACTTCAACGAGTTCGTCGGCTCCCTCAAGCCCGAGATCACCTGACCGTTTCCCGATCCCGATCCCGATCCCGATACCTGATTTCTGACCCGATGCCTCCTTCTGCGTCAGCGCCCTCTCCTTTCAGCCCGGCCGATACCGGATTCATGCGGTCGGCCATAGCGCTGGCGCGTCGCGGGCTCGGGACCGTCGCTCCCAACCCCGCCGTCGGCTGCGTCATCGTCAAGGACGGGACCGTGGCCGGGCGCGGCTGGACCCAGCCGGGCGGACGCCCGCACGGGGAGACAGAGGCCCTGCGCCGGGCCGGCGCCGCGGCGCAGGGCGCCACCGCCTATGTCTCGCTTGAGCCGTGCAACCACTGGGGCAAGACCCCGCCCTGCACCGAAGCCCTGATGGAGGCCCGCATCGGCCGCGTCGTGGTCGCCTGCGAGGACCCGGATCCGCGCGTCTCGGGCTCCGGCATCAAGCGCCTGCGCGAAGCCGGCATCCAGGTCGATGTCGGCCTGTGCGCCGACGAGGCGACCGAGCTGAACGAGGGCTTCTTCCACCGCATCCGCGACGGCCGTCCGCTGGTGACACTGAAGCTGGCGACATCGCTGGACGGGCGGATAGCGCTCCGCACCGGCGAGAGCCAGTGGATCACCGGCCCGACGGCGCGGTCCTGGGGTCATGGGCTGCGGGCACGCTACGACGCCATCATGGTCGGGCTGAACACTGCCCTGGCCGACGATCCCGAACTGACGTGCCGGCTGCCGGGGCTGGCCGGACGCTCGCCGTTGCGCGTCGTCGTGGACAGCAGATTGCGCCTGCCGCTGACGTCCAAGCTGGTGCGCGGCGCCAGCACCACGCCGACGCTGGTGTTCACGCTCCAGAACGTCGACCCGATGCGCGCCCGCGCCTTCACCGACTGCGGCGTCGAGGTCGTGACCCTGGCGCCCGACGCCAGCGGAGTGCTGGACGTTTCGGATACCCTGAAGGCCCTGGCCGCGCGGGGCATCACCCGCCTGCTGGTCGAAGGGGGAGCCCGGCTGAGCGCGTCGCTGATGCAGCAGCGTCTGGTCGACCGGCTGGAGTGGTTCCGGGCGCCCCGCATGATCGGCGGCGACGGGCTGCCCGCCGTGGTCGGCTTCGGCGTCGACCTGCTGGAGGACACGGCGGACTTCATCCGCGTCGGCGTCCGCCGCGCCGGCGACGACGTAATGGAGAGTTACCGGCGGTAAGAAGCCGGAAAACCTGTTATCTTTTCCGCCATCTTCGCTCTCTGCCGAAGGATCGACGCGCGCCAATTGGCGATCCTGGGGCTTCAACAGGACGGCGTCATGGATTCGGCGCTCCCGGAAGAGTGCCCCTATTCACGCGATCAGGTCATGGACCGGAATTTCTGGCCGGTGAACCGACACGGCATCGCCGGCTGACATCCGCTCTGTAGAAGCGGCCTCCGGCCGCTTTTTTACCAGGAGCCGGAGAGATTGACCAGTGAGAGAACATTCGTCCCGTAGGTCGTGCTAAAGCGAAGCGGCAGCCGACATAGACGCGCCTGCTTGTCGG
>NZ_JCACHA010000041.1:0-4320 GCF_059503625.1 Skermanella sp. | reverse complement strand
ACCTGTCGGCAACTCCGCGTCCGCCGCACCGATCGTTCCCTGAATAGCCACGGAAGCCGTGCCCGACCCACCGCTCAGCGGATGCACGTGAGGCGCCAGCGGAACGTTGGCGGTGCTCAGCGTCGCGTTGACGGCGCCGCCCTTGCTGCCGGCAACGTACTGGGACATGGCTCCATTGAGGTTCAGGATACCCTGACCGACGATGGTGCGGCCCTGAAGGTCGGGCAGGTTGAAATTCTGACCGGAGGAACCGCCGAAAGTCACGCCCAGCAGCGAAAAGAGCGCGCTGTACTGATTGACCGGAAGGTTCTGGCCTTGGCAGGTCTGCCAATCCGCCGGAGCGAACTGGAAGGCGACCGGCATCACGGTACCCAAAAACGGATCTGACATTTTCTTTAAATTCCTTAACCCGATGATTTGGCAGACCTTGGAAAACCACACGAAGCAGGGTGTCCACCCCTCGTTCCCGCCCCGGTGGCTGGGCCAGCCAGCGGGATGGACGCACGCATATGACGCCGGGCAGGCTCATCACGCACGCCAACCCCACTGGCTCGGCACTACGTCGTATGATCGAGCGATGCAGGATCATACGAAAGGCTTAGCACCGAAATAATACGTACTCGAAAGCCCGCCGGGATTGAATCGATAAAATGACGGATAAGGAGAATTCCTCTCATATTATACCCGCATAACGACTCAGCGGTGATTTTTCCGGCAACTTCGGGTACTATGGTATGTTGTCACTCTTCCCATCGCCCCAGCGGCGAAGCCTGCGAAGGAGTATACCGGGAATCATCCCGCGAATCGGGCAAGCTTCAAATACCAGCACCCTCGTCGAATCAACCTGAAAACGTCAAAGCCAACAACGCATCAACCCGTAGGTCGGGCCTCTTCAGCCCGACGTTGACGCGCTGGCCAGCCTGAACCACGCTTTTCCCATCCCGCCCCTGGATTCCTGCCAACGCGTCGATGTCGGGCTGAAGAGGCCCGACCTACGACCGGCGCAGTGAAACGCCATCGCCAAAAACGAACGACGCCGCAGAATCCTGTAATGGTTTCTGCGGCGTCGCCCGAATGCTACACGTGCTTTCAACAGGAGCGAACCTGACACCCGGTATTCTGAGCGCCGGATTCACCGGAACAGCGATTAGGCCGGATAGGGTAATTTCCCAATCGCGTATCCCTTATACGACTTCCCTTCCCAACACCCAGGATACCGTTTGAGCAAAGCATCCTGCTTGCCGGGAGGTTCGTCATACGCCATCAGTAATAACAAACTCAGCGATTTTTCATACCTATTTTTTGCATACTGCTGAATTTAGCTGCATAACCTGCCACCAAAGACTTAAGTCTTTTCATTTAACAACCTTAGAGTGCAATTTTTTATTTATGCCAAGCCATTTTCGGGTTTCTTCTAATAGGTTGCATACTAACAAATTTTTTATTTTAAAAGTTAAAAAATCGAATTCTTTACACTCACCATAGTGGAATTCAACCCGACCGTGCCATCGCTGCAACCATGGAGTATGCCCTTACACCCTGTTTCCATTTTGTGTCCGCTTCTGCCACTCGCATCCCTATACATCAGTTTCAAACGAAGGTATTATCCTGAAGGATTACCCAATTCGTTGGAAACTGGGTCGAAGTCGTTTGTATATGTGGGGGAGTGTCATGGGTGTGATGGGACGCGGTCGGCGGGACAAGCGCAACGGTCTGACGGGCATGCGCGATCATCTCCACATGTCCACCTCCGCCATAGCACTGGAACCACGCTTCATGTTCGACGCGGCGGGTGTTGCGACGGCGGTCGATGCCGCCACGCATGATCCGACGGTCGATACCTTGTTCGACAGCTCCTGCCATGCCGTCGACGAACAGCTCCTTGCCGCTGTGGCGCAGGCCACCGGCTCAAGCGGGACGCCCACATCGGCGGCACAGACCAGCGACGCCGGCACCGCCCCGCCGCCCACGCCGGAATTCGCGGTGACAGATGCCACGACGACGGCAGCGCCGGAAGGGCAGCGGTGCGACACCTCGGGGATTGGCGGTGCCAATGACGAGTCCCACGAAATCGCCTTTATCGATACTGGTGTCACAGATTGGGAAGTCCTGCGGGATAACCTCCGATCCGGCGTCGAAGCTGTTCTGATCGATCCGACCAAGGATGGGGTGCAGCAAGTCGCCGACTATCTTCGGGGCCGCACCGGAGTCGAGTCCATTCACATCATCAGCCATGGTCAGGAAGCAAGGCTGCTGTTCGGCACCTCCTCGCTAGAACTCGATTCGATATCCGGCAAATACGCCGATGCGCTCGCCACGGTCGGCTCAGCGTTGGCTAGCGACGGCGACATCCTGCTTTACGGTTGCGATATCGGCCGCAGTGCGGCGGGTAGCGCTTTCCTGGAGGCACTGTCAGCGGCGACCGGGGCCGACGTGGCGGCTTCGAACGATGATACCGGATCGGCGCTTAAGGGCGGCGACTGGGACCTTGAGGCGAAATCGGGCCTGGTAGAAACCGCCATCGCCGTCGCCGACACCGGCCTCTACGCCGACACTCTGACGTCCTTCTCTCCAGGTGACATCGTCATCATCCAGGTTTCGGAAACCAGCAACTACTTCACCTTCGTTCCGTTGGTGCAGATCGATTCGGGAACCTCGATCACCTTCACCGACCGGGCTTGGACCGGAACCAACTTTCAAACCACTGTGACAAGCGGTACGGGCATCACCAGCACCGGCGGCGAGTTCTACCTGACCTGGACGACGAATTCGAGCATCGAAGCAGGCACCCTGTTCAAAGTTCAACTCCCGAGCCTCACGACCGGCGACGCGACGATCACCAACCTGAATTCGAATTCCGCGCAGACGGTTGCGCTGGATGCGACGCTCTCGCACGGAAGCGGCTACGATCCCTTCATTGGTCCCAACGAGTCAGCCAGCACCCAAGGCGACGCCATCCTGATCTACAGTGGCACAGCAACGACCACGCCGACCGTCAATCAATTCATCACCGGATATTATTTCGCTGAGAGCACGAGTGTCGATCCCACTACGGGATGGCGCACGACGGCCATTTCCACCACAGGAACCATCACTGGAGCGTCCTCGCAGCTTCCGAACACGCTGACCAGCGGTGCGGGAAGTGGCAATACCGCGGTTTCGTTAACGTCATCAAGCCTTCGGGCTTCCGACAATAGTGCCTACACGGGTTCGACCAGCGCCACGGATAAGGCCGGATGGCTCCAGCGCTTCACCACGAAGGCGAATTTCACTCAGCAAGACACGACCGATCCAACGCTCGCGTCATTCACAAACAATAAATTGTCCTTCCTCGGCGCCGACTCCACCGCCCCCACCTTCGACGTAGCCCCCGACGCGTCCAGCATCACCACCACCGGCTTCACCGCCGGGGCGAGCCTCGACGAGTCGGGGACGGTCTACTACGTCGTTGTTGCCGATGACGACACAGCGCCGACTGCGGCGGAGGTGGTGGCGGGAACCAAGTCGGGCGGCGGCGCGGCGGCGGCGAGCGGCAGTTCCGCAGTCAGCACGACCCCGTTCACCAGCAGTTCCGCGATCACGGGCCTGAAGTCCGGCACCGCCTACGATCTCTACGTGGTCGGCAAGGACACCGCCGGCAACACGATGGCCACGGCAACCAAGGTGGACGTCACCACCTCGGCCGCGACGGTGGCGCTGACCGTCAATAACGCCACGGTCGCCGAAAACGCCGGCACGTCTACCGTCACTGCGACGCTGAGTGCGGCGGCCTCGATCGACACCGTGGTCACCCTCACCCCATCGGGCACGGCGACCGGCGGCGGCACCGACTACACCCTGTCCTCGACCACCATCACCATCACCGCCGGCCAGACCGCCGGCTCCGCCACCATCACGACGAACAACGACAGCCTGGACGAGGCCGACGAGACCGTCATCCTGGACATCACCGGGGTCAGCGGCGGTGGCGGGGCGACCGAGCACAGCACGCCCCAGCAGGCGACGGTGACGATCACCGACAACGACGCGGCCCCGACCGTGTCGATCGCCGACTCCAGCCTTACCGAAGGCAACAGCGGCACCACCAACATGACCTTCACGGTCACTTTGAGCGCCGCGTCAGGCCAGACCGTGACGGTGAACTATGCCACGTCCGACGGCACCGCGACGACGGCGAACAGCGACTATACCGCCACCAGCGGCACCGTGACCTTCAACCCCGGCGAATCGAGCAAGACCTTCAACGTCTCGATCACCGGCGACACGGCGGTCGAATCGAACGAGTCGTTCACCGTCACCCTGACCAACCCCGGCAACGCC
>NZ_JCACHA010000040.1:0-4341 GCF_059503625.1 Skermanella sp. | reverse complement strand
GCCTCGCTGACGCGGCCCCGGGGCGCCAGCTTCGCCACCTCGGCCAGGAAGAGCCCGTTCCAGCCGCTCGCGGTCAGTCCGAACAGGAAGCAGAAAGTCGCGAACGTCGGAAAGGTCCACCTCGTTCCGACCGTCGCCACCGCCGCCGCCGCCATGGCGATCCCCAGCGATCCCAGCACCAGCCGGGTATGTCCGATCCGGTCGCCGACGACGCCCCAGAAGACGCGGCCTACCAGACCGCCCGTCTGCGCCACCGCGAGCGCCGCTCCGGCCAATGTCAGCGGCATCTCAAGCTCGACCACGCAGAAGCTGACCAGGAAGGCGTTCAGGCTGATCTGCATGGCGGAGTATGCACCCCCCGCCAGCGCCATGGCGCGCAGCCGGGCATCGTCGCGGACCAGCTTCAGCGCCTTGCCGTAGCGGCCGAACATGGTGCCGGTCTGCGGTTCCGCCGGGGTTTCCCAGGTGCGGCGGAGCGGCGCCAGCAGCAAGGCGGCCACGCCGCACAGGCATGCGACCAGCAGAAGCCCGCCCTGCCAGCCGACCAGCGGGACCAGGGCCGGCAGCGCCAGGGCGCCGGCGATACCGCCGATCTGGTTGCCGGTCTGCTTCAACGAGAAAACCAGTCCGCGCCGCTCCGGCGGCGAGATCCTCATCAGCAGATGCGAACTGGCCGGCGTCTCGGGCGCGAACACGCATCCCAGCAGCAAGGCTGCCGGCACGAAGATCCAGGCGGTTCCGCTGGACGCCAGCGCCAGAGCGATGCCGCATCCGGTCAGGCAGAGCTGACTGACACGCAACGCCCCCAGCCGCATCACGAGGTCGCCGCCGACCGGCGAGGAGACGATGCCGAGCGCGAAGATCACGGCCATGTAGACGCCGACCAGAGCCGAAGGCTTGACCCCGATATCTGCCGCGATGGCCGGTGCTATGGTCGGCACCGCGAACAGGCCTCCCGACACCAGCGCCTGCACCCCCGCCAGCGCCGCCACGGGAAGCATGATCGCACGCAGCGGCGGCTTGGGAGGGCTGGATGATTTGGAAGCTGAGGTCAGGTCGGTTGGCATGACCGGCAGCATATAGGGGAAGCATCGGGCGGCAAGGAAGTAATGGAACCCGGCTGTGCGGGGAATTCCTTTGGAACAATTCTAAGCGCAATCGGTTGAGTAACAGGGATTAGCGGACATTGACTTAATCGCCGCCTTCGAGCGGCTTGAGCCATATGGCGCGCCATTACGCGCGCCTTGGACATCCGCGTCATCTCCCTCATACGGAAATTGAAGAAGGCGACCGAAATGCCGGACGACAGGCTTACCAGCAGCCGTACAACAGCGACCTTCGACGATCAGGAGGTCATTCGCGGCGAGGGGGGAGAAACCCATCAGGTGGCTGGCGGCGACGTGCCGGTACTGACCACCCAGCAAGGTATCCCGGTTGCCGACGACCAGAATTCGCTGCGGATCGGCTATCGTGGCCCGACGGCGCTGGAAGACTTCCATTTCCGCGAGAAGATCTTCCATTTCGACCATGAACGCATTCCCGAGCGCGTCGTCCATGCCCGCGGCTTCGGCGTCCATGGGTATTTCGAGACGACCGACTCGCTGTCCGACATCACCCGCGCCGACCTGTTCCAGCGCGCCGGGGAAAAGACGCCGGTCTTCGTCCGCTTCTCCACCGTCGCCGGCAACAAGGGTTCGCCCGATCTGGCGCGCGACGTCCGGGGCTTCGCGGTCAAGTTCTATACCAATGAGGGCAACTGGGACCTTGTCGGCAACAACATCCCGGTGTTCTTCATCCAGGACGCCATCAAGTTCCCCGACCTGGTCCATGCCGCCAAGCAGGAGCCGGACCGGGGCTTCCCGCAGGCGCAGACGGCGCACGACAATTTCTGGGACTTCATTTCCCTGTCGCCGGAATCGATGCATATGGCGCTGTGGATCATGTCCGACCGGACGATCCCGCGCTCCTTCCGCTTCATGGAAGGCTTCGGCGTCCATACCTTCCGCTTCGTCAACGCCGAAGGCAAATCGACCTTCGTCAAGTTCCACTGGAAGCCCAAGCTGGGCATGCAGTCGGTCGTCTGGAACGAGGCGCTCAAGATCAACGGCGCCGATCCCGACTTCCACCGCCGCGACCTGTGGAACGCCATCCAGGCCGGCGACTATCCGGAATGGGAACTGGGCGTCCAGCTCTTCGACCAGGACTTCGCCGAGAAGTTCGACTTCGACGTGATCGACAGCACCAAGATCATCCCGGAAGAACTGGTGCCGGTCCAGATCGTCGGGCGCATGGTGCTCGACCGCACGGTGGACAACTTCTTCGCGGAAACCGAGCAGGTCGCCTTCTGCACCCAGAACATCGTCCCCGGCATCGACTTCACCAACGATCCGCTGCTCCAGGGCCGCAACTTCTCCTATCTGGATACGCAGTTGAAGCGGCTGGGCAGCCCCAACTTCACCTATCTGCCGATCAACGCGCCGAAGAAGCCGGTCAACCACTTCCAGCAGGACGGCCACATGGCCATGGTCAACCCCAAGGGCCGTGCCAATTACGAGCCGAACTCCTGGGGCGGAGCGGCCGGCGGCCCGCGCGAGGCGCCCGATATCGGCTTCAAGTCGTATCCGGCGGAAGAGCAGGGCGCCAAGCTGCGGATCAGGGCGGAGACCTTCTCCGACCATTATAGCCAGGCCCGCCAGTTCTACATCAGCCAGACGCCGGTCGAGCAGACCCACATCGCCGATGCCTTCATCTTCGAACTGAGCAAGGTCAAGACCCCGGCGATCCGCTCGCGCATGGTATCCCATCTGATGAACGTCGATGACGAACTGGCCGACAAGGTGATCACGGGCCTGCGGCTTGAGCAGAAGCCCAAGCCCGCCGACGCCGCCCGCCCGACCCGCAGGGACCTGCCGGCGTCTCCGGCGCTCAGCATCCTGCTCAACGGGCCGGACAGCTTCAAGGGCCGTAAGGTCGGCGTGCTGGTCAGCGACGGCGTGGACATCGATCTGGTCAAGTCGCTGAAGGAAGCCGTGCTCGCCGAAGGCGCCATGCTGGAGTTCGTCGCTCCCATGGTCGGCGGCGTCAAGGCCAGCGACGGTACCTGGATCGAGGGCGACGAGAAGATCAACGGCGCTCCGTCCGTCGTCTACGACAGCGTGGCGATCCTGCTGTCGTCGGCTGGAGCGGCATTGCTGGCGAAGGAAGCAACCGCCCGCGACTTCGTCAACGATGCCTTCGCCCACGCGAAGTTCATCGCCTACAACGCCGATGCCATGCCGCTGCTGGACAAGGCCGGCGTCGCTCCGGATATCGACAAGGGCTTCGTCGAACTGAAGGGCTCGGGCGATGCCAAGACCTTCGTTCAGGCCTGCCGCAAGGTCAGGTTCTGGGAGCGCGAAGCGAAGGTCAAGCAGGTCTGATCCGGCGGCGGAACTCCGTCGGTAAGTAAATGCGCGGCTGGAAACAGCCGCGCATTTTTTATTGATAGTATTACGCCTGATTTCATCTGGACGATCACGTGCATGTGAACGGCAGTTGGGAACTGGCGGTTGGTTTTCCTTGTTGGAGTGATCTGAATAAGACAATGAAGATCGTGGCGCCTGAGCGTGCCGCATCGCGAAAGGTTATGATGAAGAATCGGCCGAAGCATTCCTCTTTCGCTCCGCTGCTGATGGGGGCCGTGGCCCTGTTGACCCTTGGGGCCTGCCAGCAGATGTCCAATCTGGGAACCGCCGTGTCCAAGGATCCGGCCGCCGCAGCCCAGGGCGTTCCCACGCTGGCGAGTGCCGACACCGACATGGGTTCCGCATTGCTGGCGCTCCAGGCGCTGGGTCCGAAGCCGATCGAGACGCTGTCCGCACCGGAAGCCCGCAAGCAGCCCACGCTGGGCGATGCCGTCAAGAAGGTGCTTCAGGACGACGGCCGGAGCGCCGCTCCCGAAGCCGTGGTGTCCGTCCGCAACGTCAGCATTCCGGGTTCCAACGGTTCGCAGCCGGCACGCATCTACGTTCCCGGCGCCGCGCGCAGCCCGCTGCCGGTCATCGTCTATTATCACGGCGGCGGCTGGGTGATCGCCGACCTCGACACCTATGACGCGTCGGCCCGCGCGCTGGCGAACCAGTCCGGCGCCATCGTCGTCTCGGCCGAATACCGCAAGGGACCGGAAGCGAAGTTCCCGGCCGCCCACGAGGACGCGCTGACGGCCTACCGCTGGGTTCAGGCCAATGCCACCCAGTTCGGCGGCGACCCCAACCGCATCGCGGTGGCGGGCGAGAGCGCCGGCGGCAATATGGCGATCGGCGTGTCGCGCATGGCGAAGGAACAGGGTCTCCGTCCGCCGGT
>NZ_JCACHA010000039.1:0-4357 GCF_059503625.1 Skermanella sp. | reverse complement strand
CAACTACTTCGCCGCCGCAGGTTACGATGCAGACCGATCGAAAACTGCTCTAGCATGACCGAGGTGGCTGGGTTTTCAATGTCGCCGATGGCTGAGTTCCTGATGTCGTTTGACACCTGTTGCGGCTATTCGCAATCCGCCGCAAACTTCGCAACAGAACCCCTCAGACAGTCCTCGACAACCGGATGCCTTGGTCCCAAAGCTGCAGCCGAAAGGCGGGAGATGCGAAAGGACAGACACTTGACCTAAAACGCCCCATACAAGTTTCCTCGGAGTTTAGCCTCAAGCCTCGTCGCCGGCTTCGAAGTCGAATAACCCGCACTGCATCATGGTTCTGGCCGTGACAGGTCACTTGTTTCAGGTGCAGGCGACTATTTCTGAGCGAATCTGGGAAAGGTAGCGACAAGTGATCAATCAGCGCTCTTTGGTGCATAGTCCAAATGAAAATGCCTTCTATAACAAAAAGGGAGGAAGGAAAATTAATGAACGACGTTTTCTAGTTATTTTCCTACTTACCGTCTTAGGAGGCTTCTTAACCTTTGTCCTGTTGCATTTGATGCTAGCGAAGTATGGATTGCTGCCTCCACCGCCATTAACCGCAACTAGTTGTATCGATAGTAAACTTGTAGAATTGCGCGGTCGACGGCTAGAGGATCGCACGCTTGTGGCAATCGGGTCTTCAGCGACTTGGCGTAATCTTGATATGTCAGTCTTTGAGCATCGTTTTCCTGCGACCAGCGCGTACAACATTGCGCCTTGTTATTTGCATATTGATCAAACAAACTATTTCGCTGGCTTCATGTTGCAGCGTATGCCTCTCGTACAAACTGTTATTGTTGTCGTTGCGCCACGCGACTTTGAAGTGTGCGCACCAGAACAGAATGCAATTTTCGACATGCGGCTTGCTACCGCCGTCTTGTCTGAATTGGCACCTAGTTGGATTCCATATATTACCGGTTTCCGCCCGCTCTATCTTGCACGGGAGGCTATCAAACAGTGGCAGATTTCAAGGCAAAAAGCGCCTGAATTAGCGGAGGCCGATCCGGCACCATTCGTGGATCAGTATGGATCGAGCGTTCTTATTCGCGCGCATCCGTGGCGCCCAGCTCCAGTCATCGATCAGCGTTGTTTTGCAGGCTTAACTGCCTTGGAAACAACGGTAATGGGACGAGGAGCCAATCTTATTGTTGCAACAGTTCCCGTCATGCCGGAGTGGGCCGCCATGTTCGATGCCGATGGCAGCATCATTGAGACTTGGACAAAGAGAATGGCAGCCTCTCTTAAAAGCCAAAGTAGCCTATTTATCGATGGGCGAAAGCTGCAATGGGACAACTCATTTTTCGCTGATCCTGTGCATATTATATATCCGCATCACACAATTTACTCAGAATTTATTGCGGATGCCATGGCCGACCGTAAGACCGCAACGAATCCGACAGAATGAGGAAACCTATGCTGTTCAATTCCTATATATTTGTTCTGGTATTTTTGCCTGTGACGTTGATAGTATATTATTCACTAGGCCGCTTGCCATCTCCCAGCGCGGCGAGATTATGGCTTTTAGCGGCTTCTCTGACATTTTATGGCTGGTGGAGCTGGAGCTATTTGGCCTTGTTGCTGCTAACTATGATTTTCAACTGGGCCCTTGGCCGGCTAATTCAGATCGCAAAGCAGCGCAATGTCGCGCATTCCCATGCATTGCTGATAGTGGGAGTCGCGCTCAATCTCGCATTGTTGGGATACTTCAAATACGCGACGTTCGTCGCAGGCAGTTTGGCAGAACTCGTGGGTCTAGAATTTGCCCTTGAGGGTGTCGTTCTCCCTCTCGCTATTTCGTTTCACACCTTCCAGCAAATTGCTTACATTGTTGATGTGCAGCGCGGCAGAGCAAAGCAGTATGCACTTACGGATTATCTATTATTCGTCAGTTTTTTCCCACAATTGATCGCAGGACCGATCGTTCATCATTACGAACTGATGCCGCAGTTTGCTCGGCGTGTAACCTATCGCTTTCGAGAGTCAAATTTTGTCCATGGTGTTGTTTTCTTCGTGATGGGTTTATTAAAAAAATTGATCATTGCTGATCCTGTAGGCCAGTTGGGAGCTCCAATCTTCCGCAGCGCGGAAATCGACGCTCCTGGATTTTTAGAGGCGTGGCTAGCAACTCTCGCTTTTTCTGTTGGACTTTATTTTGATTTTTCAGCTTATTCCGACATGGCGGTCGGTTTAGCCCGCATGTTTGGCATCCGACTTCCTTACAACTTCAACTCACCATACAAAGCAGTTTCGATTATAGATTTTTGGCGGCGTTGGCATATGACCTTGTCGCGTTTCTTGCGAGACTACCTATATATCCCGCTTGGCGGAAGCCGACGCGGGCCATGGCGGCGTCACATCAATTTAGTAACGACAATGCTGCTCGGCGGCCTATGGCATGGCGCTGCCTGGACGTTTGTAGTTTGGGGCGCACTGCATGGCTTCTTTCTGCTTGTCAATCATGCATGGAACCACTTCGTAATGCGAACTGAAGCGGCTACCGGCAGTCGTCCGCGGCTTGGGGCACCTTTAGCGCAGGCTGTAACGTTGCTATCAGTTATGGTGGCTTGGGTGTTTTTTGCTGCACCCAACTTCAACGCTGCTTTTTCAGTACTCAGTGGTATGATTGGCATCAATGGTTCGGCAAGGCCGGATATTTGGAATTTATTTGATGTATTGGTTTTTAGTGGCATATCTGGTGTGCGCGAACAGATCGGGGGAACATTGATGTTCCATTATGCCACTGCTTTCTGCGCGCTCATTTTCGGGTGCTATCTGATTTTAGCAATGCCGAATTCACAGCAGTTTGTAGAGGGGCGGGCGGAACACCCGGACGAGCCGCAGCATTGGGATAGATTGCGATTTCGCCCAACACCTGCGAGTGCGCTCTGCGTCGCTGTAATGTTCCTGCTTGCCTTTGCATTGATGGCTGATGTTAAGGAGTTTGTCTATTTTCAGTTTTAAGCTCGAGTTTGGCCCACCGTACGGCATGGCAGAGGGCACAAGCGATGCCTTTGAGGAGGGCTGGCGGAAGTTTCGTGCTTTCGGCTGTCTGCTGGGATACGGCCAAACGTTGCGCGCTCCATATGTCGCGTCGTACCGCGGCGAGAGTGTCGGCGAAGGTTAGTCGCTGTTTGCGGCACCAAGCGACCTTGATGCTCCTATAATCGTCAGAGCCCCGCTGGTGCTAAGTGTCCGTCCGGGAACATACCGAACGATCGGAATCGGTTGGATTGGCTCTTGGCGGCGGGTGCGGGAAGAAAGGAAGAGCGTTTATGTGGACGCCCGAGAACCGGCCGAAATACGACCGCAGCAAGCTGCGCTACCCGAGTGGTCTGACCGGCGAGGAATGGTCCATCACCGGCCCGCTGATTCCGCTGGCGAAGCGTGGCGATAACAAGCGGACGGTGGATGAGCGCGCGGTGCTGAACGGGGTGCTGTACATCCTCTCCACCGGCTGCCAGTGGGCGGCGCTGCCGAAGGACCTAGTCAGCCGTGAAATGGGCTGAGAAGCGCAGCTTGCTGCGGATTTCCTGCACTCGGGAAATATCCGAGTTTGTGGGCTTGGCAGCGAATGCGGCCAAAATCTTGCAAATCATTCTGCCAGTTGCGGCGAAATGCAGCGTGTGACCCGCTCGGCGGACACCCTGGCCGGGAGCCCGCCGATGCGTCCCAAGCAACCCAAGGCCGAGCCGCAGGATGACCCTTTCCGCGCCCGGCTGGAGAACCTGGTGGACCCGCGGCATTCGCTGGTGCGGCTGGCGGGGCTGATCGCCTGGAGCCGGTTCGAGGCGGAGTTTGGAGCCCTCTACACCGATGGCGGTCGTCCGGGGCTGCCGACACACGGCTGATGGTCGGCCTGCACCTGCTCAAGCACATAGACGGGTTGTCGGACGAGGCGGTCTGCGCGCGCTATCTCGACAGCCCGTACGCGCAGCTGTTCTGCGGCGAGACCCACTTCCAGCATGCCCTGCCGTTGGACCGCTCGTCGCTGACGCGCTGGCGCCAGCGCATCGGGCCCGAGCGGCTGGAACTGCTGCTGGCCGAGAGCTTGGCCGCGGCGGCGCGATGGAGGAGAAGCACCTGCGACGGGTGACCATCGACACCACGGTCCAGCCCAAGGCGGTGACGCGCCCCACCGACGGCAAGCTGCTGCAGCGTGGCATTGAGATCCTGGCGCGGCTGGCCCGGCGGCACGGCATCCGGCTGCGCCAGTCCTACCTGCGGGTGGCCAGGACGGCCCGGCGCGAGGCCGCGAAGCTGATCCTGTAGCGGCTGGATGAATGCTGGTTCTCCCGCACTTCCCGTGCTGCCGTTGCCG
>NZ_JCACHA010000038.1:0-4373 GCF_059503625.1 Skermanella sp. | reverse complement strand
AACTACCTTGCCAACTCAGGCTACGCGTTCGACTAAACCTGAAATGCTCTAGCTCAGGCAACGGGGATGACGCCCGTTCACGTCAATAGAATGCTCCAACAGCTTCGCGCGGAGGGGCTGATCGAGCTGAAGAACAAGGTGCTGACGGTGCTCGAACCGAAGCGCCTGATGGAGATGGGCCAATATGACCCTAAGTATCTCCACCTCATTCGAACCGAAAGTGGCGATCGGGAGGTTGCCGCCCGCGCTGGCGATCTGGTGCCGCCGTCTCACCAGGGGATCTTCCAGACGGCCGTGGACAAGGTCAAATCCGTGTTCGGGAAACCTTGATGTTCCCCCTTTCACGGGAAACGGAAGAGCAAACCGGAACTCCAAGATCATGCCCCGCTACTACATCCACATCTACGATGACGCGGTCATGATTGACCGGGACGGCATGGAGCTGCGGGATCTTGCAGCGGCCAAGCACGAGGCGATCCGTGGTGCCCGGAGTATGATGGCTGAGCATTTAGTCGCTGGCCGTCCGCTCCAGCTGTTTCACCGCGTCGAGATAGCGGACGAGAGTGGCAAAGTGCTTGCGGTAATCCCTTTCCGTGAGCTTGTCACGATCCGGAAGTAGGTTGCTCCTCCGCTCCGCAGGCTAAAGCGGCTTTTCCGAGAGTTTGGCCGGACCGCGGCGCCACCAAGTTGGAACCGCCGATCAGATCCTGAGTGGCCTCGGCGATGGCTCCTGAAAAGGCGTCCAGCCTGCACTGAAGGCCCTACATCTTCCACCCATGACCGGAGCCTCGCTCAACTGGCGCATACAGGCCGGCACTTCCGTCCTACTCTGAGAGCCTTCTGGCGATTCCTACCTGATGATGACCTCTGAAAGATTGGTTCTGAAGGTGGGGCCGTTAGGTTCGCGCTGCCACCGCCGAAACCGACCGGCTGCCCTGAACCGCAGCAACCGGCTCGAGTTTGAACGCGCCCGGAGAAAATTGGCGCCGCTTGTTGCTTTTTGCTATCGGCACCTTTCAGGCCCGTAGGCCTATTATGAGCATCCACTCAAACGGTGCAGGACCAGTACCACCTGGACTCCGACGGGCCACACATGCGGCCCGTCGGTTCTGACAGCTAGCTAACCCAGTGCGGCTAGAGGTACCACTGCCCGGTCGCCTCGAAGTTCGCCGTAGCCTCGGCCGCGATAGCATTCCAGTCCACAACGTCGTTCGGGTTGAGCCCAAGCTCGCCGACTGCCTCAAGAACGTCAGCAGCTTCGGCGACCCCCATCAACTCGCCCGAGGCAACCGGCAGAGCGAGCTTGTAGCCCGCTTCACCATTGACCTCGCCGTCTGTGCCCTCGCCTTGCTCCGAGGTGGTGCTCAGCCCATGGAGGACGATTTCCTTGAACTCCAACGGGGTGATGCCGTCAAAGATCGCCTGGGCATTCGGATCGTCCGCCGAGAACTGGAACACTTGGCGGTAGTTCAGCATCCCATCAGCGCCCACGGTCGGGAATACGGCCTCATCCGTGTGGTCATGGCCTTCGGTGCCATGATCATGCACTGCGTTCTCGGGATTCATCGTCAGGTTGAGCTGGATCGGGCCGTAGGTGTCAAGCCCCTCAGCCAATTCTACGAAGCCGTCGCCATCGTCGTCCTGGGCGATGGTGGGTGTTTTGGCGTCCGCATCATCCATGAAGCCGTGGATGTGCTGGATGTGCATCTGATCAGGCTCTAGGCCCTTGGCTTGAATGTCCACGGTGAGAGTCTGCGAGCTCTGGTCAACCAGAAGAACGGCGCGACCTTCGATGCCTGAGTTGTTCAGCGCAACGAAGTCGGTGGAGTACAGCAGCTTGCCATCCTGCGTGTAGGTGTTGTGTGCCATGTGTCTCTTCTCCGGGGTCGTTTGGACCCGCAAGGCGGTACGGGCGCGTGCGCGCATCGGATGACAAGATCGCGCCCTCGTTGGCGACTAATCCGCGTCCAAAAGCATATCGCTTTCAGAAGCCTGCTGCTGCTCCCGGCGAGAAGGAACAAGCTGTTCCGCGGTGTTGTGCCTCAGAGGCCGATCAGCCAAGCCACTATGAGGGCGATCTCGACCGCGGCCACAGCGCCAACCGTTAAGAGGAACGATTTGTCGCTCCCGTCTGTGACCTGCTGCCGATTGCTCGCGCCCGGCAAGGTTGGAGGCGTGCGACACGGCGCCGCATAGAGACCATCCCCGCCATGCGAAGCGGCGGTGGCTGTGAGATACCCGCGCGTCCCACTGGATGCAATTTTCATCCCTGACCTTCGTCCTGGTGACGTGGAGAGATACGGAACCTGATTGCCTGTGGATCTCGCGCTCGCACGGAGGTGAGGATGATCGTGTTTCGCGGCGGTCAGAGGTCTTTCCATGATGGATCGCTGCGCTCGCGCTTCAGTCGCTGGCCACTAGCTTGACGCCAATGCCCGCGACGTTGCTGCTCTACCAAGCCGGCGTCTTGCATATTCTAACTTAAGGAACGGTCTTGCGTTGTCGACGGCAAGCGGCTGGAGCTGCTCCTTAGGAGACCTCTTTCTGACCTGATCCAAGTCGATAATGCCGGCGTAGATGGTGAGATGTATGCAAGGGCGCGGTGGTGAAGGAAACAGGCTGGATCAACCCGGCAATGGCGCTGGGTTGGACGCGCGTCACACCAGACTGCGTGTCGCTCTGCGCGTTACAGGCTGATGCCAGATACGCCAAAAGGCGAATCGCGACCGGATGCGCCGCTTGGCCAGATGGAGTTCTCCACCCAGATCGTAGCTGTTGCCTGCAGCCGCGACCGCGGGGCCTTCGAGGTCTTGTTCCGGCATTTCGCGCCGCGTCTAAAGGCTTACTTTCTTCGGTCGGGAACGGCGGATGGTCAGGAAGCTGAGGAGATGGCGCAGGAAACCATGCTCCTTGTCTGGCGAAAGGCAGCCTTGTTCGACCCACAGAAGGCGGGAGCGGCAACCTGGATCTATGTGATCGCACGAAACTTGCGTACCGACGCTCAGCGCCGAGCCTGGCGCTCGGTGGCACTTGCGGGCAGTGACACCGAGGCAGTGACGGATGGGATGGTGTCATCAGCCCAGGACGAGGCTGTCCTACGCCAAGCCCTGTCCACGTTACCGCAGGAGCAATTGCAAGCACTTGAACTGTCTTACTTTGAGGATCAATCTCACGTTGAGATTGCGCGTAAGCTTGGTATCCCGCTCGGCACCGTCAAATCGCGCATAAGATTGGCGCTGGCCAGGTTGCGCGCGGCGCTCGGGGGTGAGGAGATGCCATGAGCAACGGGGTAGCAGGCACAACGATCCAGCATCACCCGAATGAGGCGACGCTGGTGGCCCAAGCGACAGGTACCCTCTGGCAGGCCGCGGCGATTGTGGTCAGGGCCCACCTCGACTGCTGTGCACAGTGCTCTGCCAGGGTCCGGCTCGCCGAGGCGGTGGGCGGTGCGCTTCTGGACGGTTTGCCTCCAGCGCCGCTCACTTCGGATGCCCTGCAGCGTGCATTGGGCCGGCTTGATAATGAGGGCGACAGTGCCCTGATGGGCAGAAATGTGCCGGTCGCGCACCAAGCGCCAATGGCTGACCGCCAAGCGCATTCGTTTCTGCTGCCTGGAGTACGCGACGCGCGTTGGCGTCGACTCGCGCTCGGCATCCGACATGCCGTTCTGCTGCGTGGCCCCGATGGCGAAGCGTTGCGGCTGCTGCGGGTTAAGCCCGGCACCGCCCTGCCGCGCCACTCCCACCGTGGCGCGGAGCTGACCTTGGTGCTGGAGGGCGCTTTTGCAGACGAGACAGGCCGTTACGGCCCGGGCGACCTCGCCGAGATTGCTGAGGAGATGAGCCACAGGCCGACAGCCGAGGGGGGCGTGGACTGCGTCTGCCTAATCGCGACCCAGGGGCGGCTGCGCTTCGGTGCGCTTCTCAGCCGCCTCTTCGGTGCTGTCGCGCGCGTCTGAGCAAACACCTACGGCACATGTTTGGTTGGCCCTGGTTGCCTTACTGTGAACACTGCCACGTCACGCCATTGCCGCAGCACCGTGTTCTCCTGCAGAGCAATGAGGAGAACACGGTTATGTACGCCGAACTGATCATGGTCTTCCCGGAGCCGGCTTCTTACGGGGAGGTGCTTGTGACCTATCCGGAGCCCGTCTACGCCGAGCCAGAAATCTGGATTGGCTCCTTCGCACCCGTTTACGCCGAACCGGTCTATGACCCCTACGCGCCTATCTACGTCGAGCCGGTCTATGACCCCTACGCGCCCATCTACGTCGAGCCGGTCTATGACGCCTACCCACCCATCTACGGCGAACCGCTCATCTAGAGCGTTTTCCCATCAGTCTGCGTCATAGCCTGCGTTGGCGAAGTAGTTGG
>NZ_JCACHA010000037.1:0-4378 GCF_059503625.1 Skermanella sp. | reverse complement strand
CCACAGGGACAGGCGAAGGAGACGCGGGCATGCCGATGCCGTCGTCAGACACGGCAAGGCAAGCCTTGCCTTCGCCTATGATGGTCAGTGACACATCGATGGTGCCGGGCTGGTCCGGTGGGAAGGCATGCTTGTAGGCATTGGTCACCAGTTCGCTGACCAGCAATCCCAGCGATATGGCGAAGTCGATCTTGAAGGCGAGGTCGCGGGGCTCGGCCGTGACATTCACTGTCACTCTACCTTGCCGGTCAGTGTTTGAGGCGGCCAAGGACTGACACAGGTTGCAGAGGTATTCTCCAACCTTGATCGTTGTCAAATCGGCTGACTGCATGAGCATCTGGTGGACCATGCCCAGGCAGTACATCCGGTATCGCAGATCCCGCAGATGTTCGGCAACAGCCGGCGTATGATGGATCTCAAGAGCGAGCAGCGTGTCCGCAAGCTGAAGGTTGTTCTTGACCCGGTGGTGGACCTCCCGCAGCAAGGTCTCCGTCTCAGCCAAGGACCATTGCAGCCGCCTCTCGGTCTCCTGATGCTCACGGACCTTCTGCCGCAAGGCCAGATTGGCCGAGCGGGCCTCGATCTCAGTCATCACAAGCTCGGCGAGATCTTGCAGGAGCCGCTGCTGCTCATTGCTGAACTCCGGGTGCGGCGAACGGTCGATCACGCATAGAGTGCCGAGCACGTGGCCATCCGGCGTCACCAGGGGTGCTCCAGCGTAGAACCGGATGTTCGGGTCCTCACTCACCAGTGGGTTGTCGGCGAAGCGGTCATCCGCTGCGGCGTCGACGACCACTAGAGGTTCCGTGTTGAGGATCGTGTAGGAACAGAACGCCACCTCCCGCCGGGTCCAGGGGACGTCGAGGCCATGACGCGACTTGAACCATTGCCGGGTTGCATCGATCAGCGTGATCAGTGAGATCGGCATGCCGAGCACGCCCGCCGCCAACCGGGCAATGCGGTCAAATGCTTGCTCCGGCGGCGTGTCGAGCAGGTCATACCGCTTTAAGGCGATCAGCCGCTGCGGCTCGTCCAGTGGCAGCGGAGGTCTGATAAAGCTTTCCGGCAAGCTGCCCAGGAGTTCGGACTGTTGATTGTCCATATCTTGATCTGTTTTCGAGGTTTCCGGTCCACGTGACGAGAAGTTGAAGTCTTTGAGCACTGGCTGTTAACATGTCAGCGGGTTCCAGCCGGCCTCCAGGGTGCTGCCGGCAAGACTGACAAGCATGACCGGCCTGCTGCTCACGGCTGTTTGCTCGGCTCATCATGGATCGAGATGCCGCGGCAGCTTTCACTGCTATCATAGAAGCGAAGAGCATCTAAAGCGGTTTGAACCGTGTGTACCTCTACAGCACAGGCCAAGTGAATTGTAGGTTCCACAACGTCCTATTCCCTCTGCCGAAAGAATCCCGCAGGACGTCGGTTTGCTCTTGGAGTGAGGGAGGGGGAAAGCTTAAAACATCCGAACCAACGAAAGTTTCCAATGATAAAGAACTTTGGTTTTCCTGGGGAGGAAACGTTGCTTTCGCACCACCGACAGGCCCCTTCAGTTGCCACCTCGCCTTGCCCGACTCTGTCTTACCGCAAACCTCATCCTTTCAATGCCTTGGAAGTCGTATTCTCAACCACGGGCGACTTGATCAGGGTTCATTGCTACGATGATCGCTGTTCCGCCCCGTGGAATGCGTGTCTGACCTCCGGCTACCTGGAGTCTGACCGGGGTGATGGGACGGCGGTCGCAATCCGTCCAGAGGAGCGAGCGTGGCTGAACAGCATCCGAACCCTCGCCTCCGAGTGGCTGATAGCGACCGAGGCGGATGACCGGTCGTGGATGGCTCGGGTGGCCACCCGCATTCAACGGTTCGATGATCGGAGTGATGGACTGATCGACCTTGTCGTTGTATGGCCGCTGGATCGGCGATGGTAGCCTGAGTGATCTGACCGACGAGAGACCCCAGTCGGGTTTCGCGGATCGCTTGTAACCCACCGTGTTAAGCCGGAGTGATCGCTCTGGTGTCAAAGGCTTGTCATGATCCGCTGGTAAATCCCGTACCGTCACAAGACAACTTCGGCCACCTGATAACGCGGCGTCCGGCTTGATCCGCATACCCTCATGAGCCACTGGCGGGAATGTCTCGAACAGGATCCGAAGACCGATCATTCTATTTTGGAGATTGTCATGAATGCCAGAAGACCCGAACCGTCGCTTGATGACCTTCTCGGTGATCCGATCATGCACAGTTTGCTTGCCCGCGATGGGTTGACGGTTGATGAGGTTCGCCGATTCCTGGACGAGATGAAGCATCGGTTGCGACCACTTCGCTGCAAGGCCGCCTGAAGTATGCCTGTCGCTCAGTGGCAGGAAACACCATCAGTCTCATGTTCCGAATAATAGATGAGGCGTTAAAGCCGTCATCAATCTGGTTGGCTGGATCGGTGCCGGCGGTTCAATCGTGTGGAATTTCGGACAAGTGACCTTTGGTAAGATGCCACAGCAATAGAGTTTCGAATTTTTACTAATTGATGCCTTGATCCCAAGCAATTATCATTCGTCTGGTCAGTTATCAAGATTGCCGACTGGAACACTCCTGGGATCAGCATCGACGTGGTGGTGGACGCATTTGAGTTCGGGTCGGTCCTTCCAATAGGTGGGCCGCAGATGGACACGAGATCCGAACGGGCGTTCTCGGCGGCCGTGCTAAGCACGGTTCGATATCCCCTGATCCTGGTTGACAGGGAAGGCAGGATTGAGGCGGCGAGTCATGCCGCCGCCAGTCTTTTCACTGTTTCGCCCGAAGCCTTACAGGGCAGAAGCATTAGCGAGGTTGCTGGACCGCATAGTCACCTTCTGCACGATGCAGTGGCGTCTGTCGTCGCCTCCGGCCGATCACATACCACCAAACTCCGGATTCATGGCCGCTGGTTCGACATCATGGTGGAGCCGGTGGCGGGGGAAACCGGCGAAGTATCCGGGGCTGTGATCCACGCCAATGAGATCCATGTCAGCCACACGAGCACCCCGCCCCTGGAGGACGGTGGAACATCGGCGAGCGGCGATCCTCTCTGGCTGATCCTCAATCAGTTGCCTCATGCTGTCTACTGGAAGGATCGGCAGTCCCGGTACCTTGGTGGCAACCGGATATTTGCTGAAGTCGTCGGCTTGAAGTCGTGCGATGTGGTTCCCGGCATCACCGACTTTGACATCATGGCTTCCTCCGACGCCGAGGCTGTCCGCCGCGAAGATGAGCAGGTGCTTCTGACCGGGGAGTGTCTGGCGACCATTGAGCAGTCGCTCAAGCTGACCGCTGGCGGAACGATCATCGAGAAACTCAAGATGCCGCTGCGGTCGGAGAGTGGCGAGATCATCGGCATCCTGTGCATCGCTCGGGACATCACCGAACAGAAACGGGCCGAGGAGCGACTTGTCGCGGATAAGCTGGCGGCCGAGCAGGCCAACCGGGCGAAAACCAGCTTCCTGGCCGCGGCGAGCCATGACCTTCGCCAGCCTGTCCAGGCCCTTGCCTTGTTTGCCAAGCTGCTGGACAACCGTGTGACTGAGCCCTCCTCCAAAAACCTCGTCCGCTTGATCCAGCAATCGGTCATGTCGTTGGGCGACCTGCTGGAGGCGGTTATCCACCTGTCGAAGCTGGATGCCGGGGTGGTTGCCCCGAACATAGGTCCGATGCCGCTGGACAATCTCCTCAGGAGGCTTTGCGAGGAATTCACCCCTCAGGCCGCCGAGAAGGGCCTGGACCTGATCGTCGTCAACACGGCCATGGAGGTGTGCAGCGATCCGCTGCTCCTGGAAAGGATTCTGCGGAATTTGATCTCCAACGCAATCCGGTACACGGAGCGGGGACGGGTGCTGATCGGATGCCGCCGCCGTGGAGCGACGGTCAGCATTGAGGTTTGGGATACCGGCATCGGCATACCGCCGGATCAGTTCGGTGAGATCTTCCGCGAGTTTCATCGGAGCCACAAGAAGACTCACACAGCCATCGAGGGTTTTGGGATCGGCCTCGCTGTCGTGGATCGCCTGACGAGCCTGCTCGGACACCACATCGCAGTGTCATCCACGCCCGGCAAGGGGACGGTGTTTCGGATCGAGGGGCTGCCGTCACGGGAGCCTCGAACCGGACCGCAGCATGGCCTCGCGGGACTCAGAAGAACGCACGGTTCGCGATCTTGACCGCCAGGAGCTTTCCTCGCGGCTCAGTTCCTGAAGGCCGCTTACCCTTGTCTGTCATCGCCATGATACGATCCCAGACATAATGTCAGCGGATCCACCGAGAAGAGTTCTAGCTCGTCAGGGACGTTGTTGGAACTTCGCCCCTGGACCAATGCTTCGATCGCGTTCAGAGCGGTCGCGAGACATCGG
>NZ_JCACHA010000036.1:0-4382 GCF_059503625.1 Skermanella sp. | reverse complement strand
CCGTCAACGATCCGATGGGGCTGGCGCTGGTGCTTGGCCTAGTGGTCAAGGAGGTGCCGTTCCTGCTGCTGATGACCTTCGCGGCGCTCAATCAGGTGCACGCGGACCGGACGCTGACCGTCGCGCGGACCATGGGGTACGGGCCGGTCACGGCCTGGGGAAAAACGGTGCTGCCGCTGGTCTATCCGCAGTTGCGGCTGCCGGTCTACGCGGTGCTCGCCTTCTCGGCCTCGGTCGTGGACATGGCCTTGATCCTGGGGCCGGGTACTCCCCCTACCCTTGCGGTGCTGGTGCTTCGGTGGTTCAGCGATCCCGACCTCGCCATGCGCTATCAGGCGGCGGCGGGAGCCTGCCTGCAACTGGTCCTGGCAGCGGCGCTGATAGCGCTGTGGCGGCTGGGGGAGGCGATCGCGGGCCGGATCGGGCGGCGATGGGCGGTGTCGGGACGGCGCGGCGGGACCGGGGCGGTGGCGAGATCGGTCAGCGCCGTGCTGGCGGCCGGTATCGTGCTGGTGGCGATGGGCGCTTCGGCCGGGCTTGGCCTGTGGTCGGTGGCGGAGCGCTGGCGCTTTCCCGATGCGCTGCCGGCAGCCTGGAGCTGGGAGACCTGGACGCGGGCGCTGGCGCATCTGGCGGGTCCCGCCTGGACGACGCTGAGCGCCGGGGTGGCATCGGCGGGCGTCGCGCTGGTCCTTGTGCTGGGGTGCCTGGAGAACGAGCAGCGGGCGCGGCTGCGGCCGTCGGCGCGGGGATTGTGGCTGCTCTATCTGCCGCTGCTGGTGCCGCAGATCGGCTTCCTGTTCGGGGCGCAGGTGCTGCTGGTGTCGGCCGGGCTGGATGGGACGTGGATCGCGCTGGTCTGGAGCCACCTGCTGTTCGTGCTGCCCTATGTCTTCCTGGCGCTCGCCGATCCCTGGCGGGCGCTGGACGAACGCTATGCGCGGTCGGCGCTGTGCCTTGGCGCCACGTCGTGGCGGGTGTTCTGGCGGGTCAGGCTGCCGCTGCTGCTTCGGCCGGTGCTGGGAGCGGCGGCGATCGGGTTCTCGGTCAGCGTCGCGCAGTATCTTCCGACCCAGTTCGCCGGGGCGGGACGGTTGCCGACACTGACGACGGAGGCTATCGGGCTGGCCGCCGGATCGGACCGCCGGCTGATCGGGGTCTACGGCTTCGCGCAGGCGGCGCTGCCGCTGATCGCGTTCGCCCTGGCGCTGATGCTGCCGGCGGCGGTGGACCGGGTCCGCCGGTGGAGGAGATGAGGGCGATGGCGATGACGGAAGCGGGAAGCGCGAGGGATGCGGCGCACCGGCTGGAACTGAGCGGCGTCGGGATCTCGCTGCACGGGCGGGTGCTGGTGCCGCCGCTGTCGCTGGCGATCGACGGCGGGCGCGTCGCCGTACTGATGGGGCCGAGCGGGAGCGGCAAGTCGAGCCTGCTGGCCCATCTGTGCGGGACGCTGGACCCGGTGTTCGACGCCGTCGGCCGCGTGACGCTGCGGGGCGTCGATCTGGACGGGCTGCCGCCGGAGCGGCGCAGGGTCGGCATCCTGTTCCAGGACGACCTGCTGTTTCCCCACCTGTCGGTGGCGGAGAACCTTGCCTTCGGACTGCCGGCCGCCTTGCGCGGAGCCGGACGGCGGGAGGCGGTGGAGCGGGCGCTCGACGATGCCGACCTGGGCGGCCTGGGCGGACGCGACCCGGCGACGCTGTCGGGCGGTCAGCGGGCGCGGGTGGCGCTGATGAGGACCCTGCTGGCGGAGCCGGCGGCGCTGCTGCTGGACGAGCCCTTCTCCAAGCTGGACGTGGCGCTGCGGTCCAGGTTCCGGGCCTGGGTGTTCGACCATGCGCGCAGGCGGCGGCTTCCGACGCTGCTGGTGACCCATGATCCGATGGACGGGGCCGAGGCCGACGGGCCGGTCATCGAGCTGGGATAGGGGGATGCCGCATATGCCGGTACATATTTTAATAAGATAGAAAGGTAATTAGAGGTAGAAACGGCTCAAGGCGGGGGCGGCGCCCGGACGCCCGTCTGGACAAGGAGGACCGCAAGGAGTAATTTTAATTCCGTTGCCCATTTGAGATAACAGCCGCACGGTATGCGAGCCCGCCATGTACAGCCAGACGACCCGCGAGATCAAGATCTCGGTCAAGCCGACGTTCCTCGAAGATCAGTCGTCTCCGGCTGAGCACCATTTCGTCTGGGCCTATCATGTCCGGATCGAAAACACCGGGCGCGAGACCGTACAGCTCCGTAACCGCCACTGGCGGATCACGGACAGCTTCGGCCGGGTGCAGGAGGTGCAGGGAGCCGGCGTGGTCGGTGAACAGCCCGTGCTGGAACCGGGTGAAAGCTTCGAATACACCAGTGGAACTCCGCTGACGGCGCCTTCCGGCATCATGTCTGGCAGCTATCAGATGGAGAATACGCGCGGCGAGAAATTCGACGTCACGATTCCTGCCTTCTCTTTGGACAGCCCCCACGAGACTGTCCAGCTTAACTGACAACCCGCAGTTTATACACCTAATCCTGCGCCTTGACCCGCGGGAAAATCACACCATCTTGCTGTCTAAGCGGAACCGATTCCCGCCAAGGTCGAGCTGCGGTCGGGGGACGACGGCGCGGCCAAGAGGGAACCGGTAACTAGCCGGCCATCGAAAGGTACCCATCGTGAGTGCATCCAACCCCTTGGCTGCGGACAACGTGCTTCGCGGTCCGTCCCATCATCTCCGCAGCGCCCCCGGCATCAAGCGTCCGAGCCGCGCCGAGGCCGAAGAAGCCGTCCGGACCCTGCTGCTGTGGGCGGGCGACGACCCCGACCGCGAAGGCCTGCTGGGCACCCCCGACCGCGTGGTCCGCTCGTACGAGGAATTCTTCGCCGGCTACGGCGTCGATCCGGTCGAGCTGCTCCAGCGGACCTTCGAGGAAACGGACGGCTATGACGAAATGGTCGTCCTGAAGAACATCCGGTTCGAGAGCTACTGCGAGCACCACATGGTGCCGATCATCGGCCGGGCCCATGTGGCCTATCTGCCGAAGAACCGCGTCGTCGGCATCAGCAAGCTCGCCCGCGTCGTGGAAGCCTACGGCAAGCGGCTCCAGATCCAGGAGAAGATGACGTCCCAGATCGCCAACACGATCGAGGAGGTGCTTCAGCCGCTGGGCGTCGCCGTCGTGATCGAGGGCGAGCACCAGTGCATGACGACGCGCGGCGTCCACAAGCCGGGCGTCAGCATGGTCACCAGCCGGATGCTGGGTGCGTTCCGCAGCGATCCCTCGACCCGCCGGGAGTTCCTGGCGATGATCGGGAATACCGGTGGCGGCAGCGCCGGCTGAACCGAATTCAGCTTGGGACCAGGTAACGGAAGGGACGCCGCGGATGCGGCGTCCCTTTTGCTTTCGATGCGAATGATTTACAAGACGGCGGTTCTTGCCAATAGTTGAAGAGCGGGCCGGGAACATGCGGCCCTGCCGCACATTACCGGTTGGATATCGCCGTTGGATTTTCGTCCCATTTTTTTCGTTCTCGGCATCCTGCTGTCGACCCTGGCCGCCAGCATGGTGATCCCGCTGATGGCCGACCTGTCGGCCGGGCACGAGGACTGGGAGGTCTTTGCGATCTCGGCGGCGTTCACCCTGTTCGTCGGCGTGGCGCTGATGCTGACCAACCGCGTGCCCGACTTCACGCTGTCGATCCGGCAGGCTTTCCTGCTGACGACGCTGTCCTGGACGGTAACCGCCGCCTTCGCCGCCGTGCCCTTGATGCTGGCGGCGATCGACCTCAGCTACACCGACGCCTTCTTCGAGGCGATGTCGGGCATCACGACGACCGGAGCGACCGTGATCGTGGGCCTGGATGCCGCTCCGCCCGGCGTCCTGCTGTGGCGGGCGCTGATCCAATGGATGGGCGGCATCGGGATCATCGTGCTGGCGCTGTCGATCCTGCCGATGCTTCAGGTCGGCGGCATGCAGCTTTTCCGGACCGAATCGTCGGAGAAGTCGGACAAGGTGCTGCCGCGCGCGGCGCAGTTGGCAACCTGGATCGGCATGATCTATCTATGCTTCACCATGCTGTGCGCGATCGGCTACCACGCGGCGGGGATGGACTGGTTCGACGCCGTGGCACACGCCATGACGACGATCGCGACCGGTGGCTTTTCCACCGCCGATGCGTCACTCGGCTACTTCGACGATCCGCTGGTGGAGCTGGTGGCGATCACCTTCATGCTGCTGGGCGCCCTGCCCTTCGTGCTGTATCTGAGGGCCTTGCGCGGCGATCCCCGGCCCTTGAGGAACGACACCCAGGTCCACTGGTTCCTGACCATCGTGGCGGTGGCGGTCTGCCTGATGGCGGCTCATCTATGGTGGGACCAGGGCTATCCGCCGCT
>NZ_JCACHA010000035.1:0-4398 GCF_059503625.1 Skermanella sp. | reverse complement strand
CCAGGATGAAGCGGACGACCTGGCAGATTTCCTCCGGACCGGTCGGTCGCCGAAGCGGGATGTTCTCCCACTGGGCCGCGAAGTGCTCCTCGCTCTGGCGGTCGTTCCTCAGCGTCGGACCCGGACCGATGCCGTTGACCCTGATTCGCGGCGCCAAGGCCAGGGCGAGGGTCTGGGTCAAGGTCCACAAGCCTGCCTTGCTCAGCGTGTAGGAGACGAAATGCGGCGTCAGGTTCCAGACCCGCTGGTCGATGATGTTGACGATGCAGCCGTCTTCATCCGCCGGCAGCTGGCGGGCGAAGGCCTGGGAGAGCACGAGGGGTGCCCGCAGGTTGGTCTCCATGTGGCGGTCCCAGCTCTCCCGGTCCGCATCGTCGATTTCGTCCCGCTCGAACACGCTGGCGTTGTTGACCAAGGCCGTTAACGGACCGAGTTGCTCGACCGCCGCCGGGACCAGCCCCACCGTCTCCGCCTCGATGCCCAGGTTGGCCTGCACCGCTGCGGCACGACCGCCCTGGCGGGTGATTTCCTCCACCACCGCGTCGGCATCGTCCCTGGAGGTGAAGTAATGAACGGCGACGCCCCAGCCCTGGGCCGCGAGGTCCAGCGCGATGGCCTTGCCGATGCGCTTCCCCGCTCCCGTGATCAACACGGATTTTTTTCTGATCTCAACCATGGGGTTAATCTACCCGTGCCCACCGGTCAGGCAAGGGGCTTCAGCGCGTAGAGAGCCACGGATAATCGCCGATCGGCTGGATATGGCTGACGATGCCGGAGCCTTCCCGCCAGAAATGCAGCGCTATTCCCGGCGGTTCCTCCGTCCACAGGCCCTTGGCTTCCGGGTCCAGGTGAAGCGCGAACTGGAACGAGACGGCGGGAGCCGTGCTGGCGAGCGTCCCGTGCCAGCGGACGCAGGTCGGCCGGTGGACATGGCCGCACAGGATCCGTTCGATGGCAGGGTGGCGTTCGACCAGCTCGCCCAGGCGCTCGACTCCGAAGCAGCGGAGCTTGTCCATGAAGCCGATCCCGATCTCGTAGGGCGGGTGGTGCATCAGCAACACCGTCGGACGTCCTGGGGCCTCCGCCAGACGGTCGGCCAGCCAGTCCAGCCGGCGGTGGCAGAGCAGTCCAGGGACTTCGCCCGCAACCAGGGTGTCCAGCGCTATGATCCGGACCGGCAGGTGGTCGATCGTGTACTGGAAGAACGGGCCTTCCGGCGGCACCCAGGGCTGCCCGGCGCAGAACCGCCGCAAGGCTGCGCGGTCGTCGTGGTTGCCGGGGATCGCGCACCAGGGAAGCTCCAGGGGTTCCAGAAGCGGCGCCAGGGCCTCGTACTCGCCCGGCTTCGGTCCATTTACCAGATCGCCGGTGATGACCACCAGGTCCGGAGCGGGCCGAAGCGCGTTGAGCCGGGCGACGGCCGCCGCGAGCGTCGCCCGTGAGTCGACCTTGCCGACGACCAGCGCGCCTTCGGCCGCTACATGCAGATCGCTGATCTGGGCAATGAGCATCGCAACCTTCCCCGTCGTAGCCGTACCGGTGGCATGCTACTTGAAGACGATGATCCTTGAAAGGCGTCCCGAAAGGGTTTCGCTCGGACTATCCAAGGGGAGATGAGGTTTCATGACTGCTTCGCGGAGTCGCTATTGGAAGGACCTGACGACCAAGGATTTCGCGGGAATCGATGCCGAACGCACGATCGCCGTGCTCCCGGTCGGCGCCGTGGAACAGCATGGTCCGCATCTGCCGGTCTGGGTCGACAGTGCCATAAATTGCGGCATCGTCAGCTGCGCCGTACCGCTGATCCCGGACGACCTGTCCGTCCTCGTCCTGCCCATGATGCCCGTCGGCAAGTCGAACGAGCATCAGGCATTCCCCGGAACCCTGTCGCTGTCGGCGGAAACCCTGATCCGGGTCTGGACGGAAATCGGCGAGAGCGTCTTCCGCGCCGGGATCCGCAAGCTTGTTCTGTTCAACAGCCATGGCGGCCAGCCGCAGATCATGGATATCGTAGCCCGCGACCTGCGGGTCCGGCTCAAGATGTTCGTGGTGACGTGCAGCTGGTTCAGCGCCGGCCTGCCCGAGGGACTCTTCCCGCCGTCCGAGGTCGAGCATGGCATCCATGGCGGCGCGATCGAGACGTCGATGATGCTCCATCTGCACCCCGAACTGGTCCGGCAGGCCGAGCGGCGCAGCTTCGACAGCCTCAGCATCGAGATGGCCCAGGAATTCAAGTACCTGACGCCGGAAGGGAAGATCGGCTTCGGCTGGCAGAGCCAGGACCTCAACCTGTTCGGTGTCTGCGGCGATGCGCGGAATGCCGACGCCGCCCGCGGCGCCGCCCTGGTCGGTCATGCGGCCCGCTGTCTTGTCGAACTGCTGGGAGAAGTCGACCGCTTCCCGCTCGACGCCTTGCGCGACCGCGTGTGACGGCGGTTCGATGCCTGAACTTTCGGCATGCACCACAATGACGCCGCTTTTCGATGCAAATGTATCGTCCGTAGGCATGCGATTGCGCGGATAATTTCTGGTATGGTGTTTGCATATTGGATTAATGCGGATTTTGCCGCGAGTGTTCACTTAAGGGGGCGGGGCATTGGTCCCCTCCGCATGGGTCCCGCCCTCCTTTTTCAGGCCGATCTTCCTCGCCGCTCTCCAGTGCGAATCCGCGACGATCGGCCATGGCCGCTCTTGCCGATCAGAGCGATGTGGCGCAGCCTGAGAGACGTTTTCGTAGCGCCGCGACATCTCTCTCTCCTTGGAATTCCAGAACCGGTTGCCTGAAAATGCCCAGCCGCTTCCATGCGACAATCACCGGCGCCTGCCGCGGCGCCAAATTCTGGCTCAAGAAAGCGCTGGTGCCGCTTTGCCTGCTGGAGGATGCCTCGCCGGAGATCAGGGCGGGCGCCGATAACGACGGCCTGGCCTTTGTCGACCTGCGGATCGAGCACGGCCGGATCAGCGCCGTGGTGCCGGGAGGGACCGCCCCCTGTTGCGGTCCGGGCATCAACCTGGACCGGGGGCAGGTCTGGCCATGCCCGGTCGATCTTCACACCCATCTGGACAAGGGGCATATCTGGCCGCGCCGGGAGAACCCGGACGGCACCTTCGCGGGCGCTCTCGATGCGGTCGCGCAGGACCGGGACGCCAACTGGAGCGCCGCGGACGTAACCGCCCGCATGGAGTTCGGCCTGAAATGCGCCTATGCGCACGGCACTTGCGCGGTCCGCACCCATCTCGACTCGGCCGGAAAGCAGGCGGGGATATCCTGGCCCGCCTTCGACCGGATGCGCGAACGCTGGGAAGGCCGGATCGACTTGCAGGCTGTCTGCCTCGTGACGCCGGAAACCTACCTGACCGACGAGGGCGACCGAATCGCCGAACTGGTGGCCCGCCACGGCGGCGTGCTGGGCTGCGTCACCTACATGGTCCCACGGCTGGACGAGGCGCTGGACCGGATCTTCGACCTGGCGGGCAAACACGGCCTGGACGTCGATTTCCATGTCGATGAGACCGGTGACCCCGAGTCCGTTTGCCTGCGCCATATCGCCGAGGCGGCATTGCGCAACCGGTTCGAGCGCCGCATCCTCTGCGGTCACTGCTGTAGCCTGGCGATGCAGGAGCCGGAGCATGCGTCGAGCACCCTGGACCTCGTGGCGAAGGCCGGGATCGCCGTCGTCACGCTGCCGATGTGCAACCTCTATCTTCAGGATCGGGTGCCCGGCCGGACGCCGCGCTGGCGTGGAGTGACCCTGCTCCACGAGATGCGGGCGCGGAACATCCCGGTGGCTGTCGCGTCCGACAATTGCCGCGATCCCTTCTACGGCTACGGCGACCACGACATGGTGGAGGTATACCGGGAAGCCACGCGCATCCTGCACCTCGACCGCCCGTTCGGCGATTGGCCCCGAGCCGCAACGGCGACGCCGGCCGGGATCATGGGGCTGGATGGCGCCGGCCGGGTCGGAGTGGGGCAGACCGCCGACCTCGTGGTCTTCCGCGCCAGGGGCTACAGCGAACTTCTGTCACGGCCCCAATCCGACCGCGTCGTCCTGCGTGCAGGACAACTGCTGGATGCCGAGGTCCCGGATTATCGCGAGCTGGATGAGCTGTTCACGTGAGGCGCAGGGGAGACCGGACGGGGCTGAAGGTTCAACCGGTTTCGTCAAGCCGGCTCTTCGGCTTGCGGCCACGGCGCTGGGGCCTGACGACGAAGCCCAGCCGCCTCTCCAGATCGTCGAAGAACGTCTCGCTGCCGAGTGGACGGCCTATGGTTTCCGCACGCCGAAGCGCCGTCGCCGCTTCATCGGGGAGTTGCCGTTCGAGCAGCGAGACGAAATCGGGCACCCGGTCGAGGACGGGCTGAACCGTCGCCAGTTCGTCGTTCCGCCGCCGCAA
>NZ_JCACHA010000034.1:0-4400 GCF_059503625.1 Skermanella sp. | reverse complement strand
AGCTTCCGGGAGTAGAACTGACCGTTCGGGTTCGAACCGTTGTAGTATTCCGCAAGCAGCCGGATACGCCGGGGATTGAGGAAGGTGCTTTCGAGCTGGACGCCGGCGCGGAGCGACAGGTCCATGTCCCAGTCCGACTCTTCCCTGAACTTCAGGTCGGCGGCGGCGATGGGCCGAAGCAGGCCGCCGGCGAAGGTTTCGCTGCTCTCGTATTCCAGGCCGGCCTGGGTGCCCCAGGGCTTCAGATCGGACGGTTCCTGGTCGAAAAGATAGCTGAAGCCGCCATAGACCCGGAACTCCTCGCCGATATCGTAGGATGCCAGCGCTTCCACCGCCTCGTAGCTCAGGTTGATCCGGCGCGACTGGTCGATCCCTTCCCGCAGCAGGAACTCGTCGCCCAGGTGCGAGCTTTGGTGATAGACGCGCCCAAGCACCGAGAAGTCGCCGATCCGGTAGGAAATCGGGATGCCGACCCAGTAGTCGGCGTTTATCAGGTCGAGACTGTCGCTGTTCAGGTCGAAGACGGAGAACACCGCCGCCTGGAACCCGATTTCCCAGCGTCCGCCGAACAGGCTGTTGCGATAGAGCGAGAAGGTCTCGCCGAAGCTGACCGCCCCGGCGTGCTCGACATCCGGATCGTCCGTGTAGTAGCGATAGCCCGCCGAGAAGCGCGGCCAGCGCGGGTCTGCCATCAGCGGCTCGAACAGGTTGGATCGCGGCAGCACCTGACCGCCCTCGTCCTGCGTGACGGCGGTCGCGGGAGGCGGCGCGCCGTCGGGCCGGCCGGCTGCGGCGGGAGCAGCCGGAGCCAGACCGGGAGCGACCGTGGCCGGCACCGAGGCTTCGCGCACCCGCACGTCTGTCACGCCCGGAATCTCGGACAGGGCGGTGCGCAGGCGCGGACCGGCGGACGATTGCAGGGTTGCGGCATCGACCTGGACGATCCCACGCGACACGGTGACCTTCGACGCGGCAAGCCCGAACTCGCGCTGGAGGACGGCGGCGGCATAACCGGCGATGAAGGCATCGTCGGGCGCCTGGGCCGAAGCCGGCTCGGGCATGCCGCCAAACGCCAGCAGAGCAGTGAGGCATGATGCGGCAACCAGACGGTGCCGACGGGGAAAGTACGGGATCACGGGCTTTTCGTCTCCGGCTTCAGGGCGCCGCCCGCTCTATCGATGGGTCGGATGGCAGGCTGCGGCGGAGAAACACACAGGCGCGCCGAAGGCTCCCGCGGTTTCGGAAAAGTCTCTCTGCGATCATCCGGCCACCTGGCCCGGCCACCTGCCAGCCCAGCCGTCCGTCGAAGATACGAAAAACGCCGCGATCCAATGGATGCGGCGTTTTTTGACAGATTTTGACGACCGTGCCTGAGCGTCAGGCGGCCTTCTTTACCTGGGCAGCGTCGGTGAAGGACTTCACCAGCTGGTCGACGAAGGCCTGAAGGTTGTCGAGGCCGTCGGCGGTCAAGAGGGCCTTGTCGATCGCGATCGGCTCTTCGCTCCAGACGGCGCCGGCAGCTTCGAGAGCTTCGCGCACGGCCGGGGAACCGGTGAGGGTGCGGCCCTTGACCTTCTGGGCTACCGCCAGGAGGCTGACGCCGTCATCGATCGCCGCGACCGGCTTGCCGCCGTCCATGAAGCTGCTGACGATGCGGCGGATATGCGGGTTGGCGGCCAGCTTGGCCACGCTACGCTCGCCGCCCGGCAGAATCAGCATGTCGAAATCGGCGGCGAGAACCTCGGCGATCTGCTGATCGACCGGGAAATAGTGCCCCCAGGCCTTGCCGTGCCAGCCGTTGACCAATCCCTGTTCGGGAGAAAGCACCTTAAGGGTGGCGCCGGTCTTGAGCAGGGCACGCTGGGGCTCGGTCATTTCGGTTTCTTCGAAACCGTTAGCCACCAGGATGGCGATGGTCTTTCCCGCGAGCGGCTGATCCATCAAAGCAATCCTCCATTGGTTGTGTCGAATATCGTCGGGCGCCTCAAGCCCGCTAAAGCAGCGTGGGCAACCCGGCGAGTCACAGTGCCATCCGTTACAACTCGCAGCGAAGTCCGCCAGGAAGCGGTTCGATCCACCGGACCCAAAACAGGGACAATAACCCGGTCAACGCGCGATATGCGGATGCCTGTGACACGGTCACCCTAACTGGAGGGGAACCGCAGCCGGAGTGCGAAAGGCACCGTCAAGCTTTTCAAAGCATGGTCGTTAAGTGGCGACTTTCACTCTTTAAGTCAATGCCTAATTCCTCATCTGATTCCGCGCCGCAGCGAATGAGTGTGCGCCGCATGACGCGCCGTAGTCGTCCAGCCGTCGTCATGATCAAGTCCAGGTGCGGCAAGGCTTGCATTGGCGAATGCGCGCGGTGTGATTTGCGCATATGAGCTGCGCGGGAGACGCATCGTCACGAAGGCATGGCGGGTAAATCGCAAGCCGTGTCGACAACAGGAAGTTCCACGGAACCGGAGGACGGCATGCCCGGTTCAAGCAGCAGGGACGATGCCGGATGCGGCATAACCCGATCGATCTTCTTAAACGGCGTTCGGACCTGACCGAGCGGGGAGATTAAAGATACGCAAAAAGTATGTGCTCGGCGATAAACGTATTCACAGCGAACTTCAGCACCAGCCTACCTGTATATCGATATAGGCAAGAGCCTCATTCAACTCCGAACTTTCTCTCAATTTTGTCCCACAATGACCAGTATTAATGACTAGATGTGAGCACAGCAGCTTTACTAAAATTTTTTCAAGTTGGTCAATAACCACTTTGCGCCTACTCTTGGGGCACGTCAAATAAACTCTGGCGCTTGTGCATCCAATATGGTTTTTATTGGTTAATGAGACTTGATGAAACGAAAGACAGGAACCTGGCTCCGATGACGGTCCAAGACAATCATGCTGCCCGGCCCCTGGGCGATGAGCGTTTCAACACGCCTTTCTACCGCCTGCTGAGGACACTGGGACTGTTTGGGCCGTCCCGTAAGGTCAACCGGTGGCTCTACCGGGTGCGGACCCAACGGCGTGCGCTCGCGGGTCAGGGACTCGTTCCCGAGCAGAAGCTCACGGCCAGCTTCGTCGATGCGATCCAGCGGCTGCGCGATCTGAACGGCAGCGAGAACATCGGCGATTATCTGGAATTCGGCGTCTGCTACGGCTCGTCGATGGCCTGCATGCACGATGCGCTGGTCAAGACGGACACCAAGGGCGTCCGGCAGTTCGGGTTCGACAGCTTCGAAGGGCTGCCGCCGGAGACCGATTTCCAGGACAACAACATCTGGAGCAGCGGCCAGCTCGCCTCCTCGATCGAGTTCGCCCACAAGCTGCTGACGCGGCGCGGCGTGGACTGGAAGAAGACCTTCCTGATCAAGGGCTGGTTCAAGGACACCATGACGCCCGAACTGGTCGAAAAGCACCAGATGAGGCATGCCGGCGTCATCATGGTCGATTGCGACATCTACACCTCGGCCCGTGATTCGCTGGCCTTCGTCGAGCCGATGATCGGCGACTACGCCGTCATGCTGTTCGACGACTGGCATGCCGGTGGCCTGGCCGAACAGAACCTGGGCGAGAAGCGGGCGTTCGACGAGTTCCTGCGGCGCAATCCGGACATCGAGACCGAAGAGCTGCCCGCCTATAACGAGAACTCCGCGATCTTCGTACTGAAGCGGAAGAAGCCGGCTCCCGCCGTCTGATCGGGCACCGGTCCTACCGGTTACGGCGATACGAAGCGGCCCGCGAGGAACGACGATCCTCGCGGGCCGTTTTTCCATGCCGGTGACGGGCGAATTCGTGTAGATATCGCCGTCATGCGTGTATTCCTCCTTCTCGCCGTTCTGGCCGCCGCCGTCCTGGGCAATTTCGCCCTGTGGGCGCTTCCCAACCGTCCCCAGCCGCTCGAGCCGCCTCCCGGCGGCAAGCTGCAAAGCGTGTCCTTCGCACCGTTCCACGACGGGCAGAGTCCGCTGACCATGGTCTACCCGACGAAGGCCCAGATCGACGAGGATCTGAAGCTGCTGAAGGACGAGGTCATGTCGGTGCGGACATACACCAGCCGCGAAGGGCTGGAGCATGTCCCGGAACTCGCCCGCAAGTACGGCATCAAGGTGATGCAGGGCGCCTGGATCGGCAGCAAGCCGATCCTGAACGAGGAAGAGGTCCTCGCACAGATCCGGCTCGCCAACCAGTATCCGGACGTGATCGACAAGGTGATCGTCGGCAACGAGGTGCTGCTGCGCAACGACCGGACCGTCGAACAGCTCATCGAGTATATCCGGTACGTCAAGGCGCACGTGAAGCAGCCGGTGACCTACGCCGACGTCTGGGAATGGTGGCTGAAGTATCCGCAGGTGGCGGACGAAGTCGATTTCATCACGATCCACCTGCTGCCCTACTGGGAAG